>JBARRC010000088.1:0-2057 GCA_049644045.1 Phycisphaerae bacterium | reverse complement strand
TCACTCGAAATGCCTCCTTGCGTATGAGGGTCAGTTACGTGACACCTTCTCTTATACACGAAAAACGAGGCATTTCGAGTACTTTTCTGCAAAAAGACCTTCAAAGTACGCTTGGTTAAGGGCTAGTGACGCAAAGTCATTACTGGCAGGAGTTTGACGGCCCACGTGCCCTGGCACACCATGGGGCCTGTCAACAAAACGTAAACGTTCCGCTGCATGACGATTTTAAAAGAGACCTAGGTTCGGCGCAGAATCCGAAATGCGTAAGTCCTTAGTGTGGAAGGGGTTACGGTGATTTCGGCAAAATCAGGTTTGGCGCGGCGCCGGGGTGAATCGGGCGGAAGTGCGCAGGTTTGGCGCATTGGCCGTTGCTCGTAAGTGCTTGCAATTGCTGGGACTTACGACGAATGCGCCAAACCTGGGGCAAACGTCAAACGCCAAGCAAACGCCAAGTTTGGCGCCCCTTGTGCGGGCGCGAACACGGCGCGCCGATTTGGGACGAGAATATTGCAGGGTTGTGAATTGATTGGATATCACAGGTTGCGGGGTCATACAGGAAGCCTCGCGGCGGCGCCGAGGCGCTGGGCGCCACAGCGGTGGTCGCGAAAGTGGGGCAGGAGCATGTCGAGCTTGCGGAGGGCGAACGGCCTATCGGTAGTACGGGAGTGGTCGCGTCGCCAAGCGTCCACGCGGAAGTCGATGTTGTTGCGAATCCCTTGAGGCATCTGCGCCCACCAGAGCGGCATTGTGGCGACGGCCTGATTGCGGGCCTCACGATCGCCGCGAGCGGCATCGAGGAGCATCCGCCGATAGCCGTCGTCCAACGTGCCGAGAGCCTCGGCGATTGTCTGTGGTGTGGTTGTTGGACGTTAAGGGAGTAATTCCGGGGGCGGATGCCGCGATCACGTCGTAGGCGAGACCTTTGAAACCCATGCCGCGGAGGGCCTTGGCGGTCGATTGCGGATTAACGATTGGGGATTGGGGATTGGGGATTGATCGGTCGGGGGCGAGGTTGGGGTTCGACGCGGCGTATCAGGACGTTGTCGAGAGCGCGATCGACGGGGCGTACGGGATCGAGGACGTGGACCGGGCCGGTCTGCGCGTGAACGTGTCGATGCAGTGCTCGGACGTGACAAAGGTCAACACGCTGCTTGACTCGACGCCGGGTGACACGGAGTTCTACGCCAAGGAGTCGGGCGCCGCGACGTACAGCAAGTACGCGATTGCCGGCGCGAGCGGCAAGGTCATCTGGACGGGAATGAACCTGACGTTCTCCAAAAACGCAGACGGCGTGCTGCGCGCCGACGGCGCCGTGCGGTTCACGGACGGGACGAAAACGCTTGCGGATGTCCTCGCGCTGACGGCGGCACAAGAAGCGCCGACGAAGTTCTCGCCGGCCGCGCTCTACCGGCCGCACACGGCGTCGTTCACACCGGACGGCGGGGAGGCGATCACGCCGATCCACCTCGAGTCGATCGATCTGAACCTGGCGCTCACGGTGATTCGGGGGTACTCGGATGCCGACATCGGCGAGACGGCCGTGGACGCAACGGGCAAGGGTGCTCTGCGGGTGAGCATCGTTCACGAGGACGCCGGAGCCGTGAGTACGTCCGACATCGCCGCGCAGCTCGCGGCGGACTGCGAGTTTACGGACGACGAGACGCGCACGCCGCGATCGGTGTACCACGGGGCGCACCCGGATCACCACACGGTCAGCGACGTCGGCCGCTACTGGATTTTCCCGGACGATCACCGCCTGGTGACCGGATACGATGCGGACGGCAATGTGACCTCGGATTACGCGCGGCACGACTGGCCGGCGGAGCTCTACAGCCCGTACGATCCGGATCATCCGGAGTGGCTGGTGCTCCACCGCAGCGACGCGCACGCGGCACTGCAAGCGGACGGCTGGGTGCCGTACAGCGGGCAGCCGCACGTCGACGAGCACCGGGCTGGGATCACGATCGTCGACTTGAATCTTCTGACCTCGCCGGCACTGCTGAGCAAACCGGATGACCCCGGCAGCCTGGGAATGCTGAAGGCCTACATCGAAGGCC
>JBARRC010000087.1:0-2697 GCA_049644045.1 Phycisphaerae bacterium | reverse complement strand
CATGTGCGTGTGATATAGACGCACATGCGAGCCAGCGCACGTTGCCTATTTTAACATTTTCCGGCCCTGTCTTGCATTGCAGACGGCTGATGTGATACGGCGACTTGAACATCGCTGAATTCACAAGCGAACCGTCCGGCTGGATAACAAGTTGCGAAAAATACTTCACCCTTGTGATTCGCTCTGATTGTTGATCGTAATAATCTGATACACAATAGATTATGAAGCATATCGAGGTTATATCACAGCCTCGAAGAACTTGAAACTCGCCTTCCGTCTTGCTGCCGTGCCCCCGTGTCGTAAAATCCAGGAGATCGCGGTGGCCGCGCGATGGCGACCTTCGTGGCCGTTGCGGTTGGGCAGTCGCAGCCGGGCGTTTGAACCGGCGGTCGATCCAACTTGTGACGGGGTGATGGCAGGGAGCGCGCACCTCTTGGTCATGTGAAGTCAATCAAGCCGGCGCATCAGGGATGTTCGTCGGCGTGGGATCTTGCAGACTCCTTTGAGTTTGTGCCGTTGGCTGGCGGAAGGAGAAGAGACCATGCTGCTATGGGTAGCCCTAACCGTGCCGATCGAGGCGCCGGGCACGAATCCGGCGAACGGGAATGGCGTCACCGTTCGAGTTCGCCGACTGCCCTTTGACAGGCGATGCGCCGCGCTCACTAAAGCGGGACCACGTTGTCGCGGGCGGATCCGCAAGGAGGGTGAGTTCTGCCCGTTCCATGATCCAGAGCTGACCGCCGAACGCCGCAGACGCATGGCCGCCGATGGTGCGCGCAAGCACCGTCGACTCTCGCACCTTCCCGGCGGCTATCTTCGCAAGCTCACGAACCGCGCGGCCATCGGCGAGGCCATGGATCGCCTCTACCGCGAGGTCCGGCTCGGGGTCATCACACCCGAAATGGGTGAGGTCTTGTTCAACATTCTGACACGTTTGTTGGATTCTGGTTTGGTCGATGCGGGACGATGCCCGCAGCGCACCAGGGCCGCCCGCCTCAGACCCAATCTCCGCGAGCTGCTCACCCGCGAGGAGCGGACGGCGTGGCAAACCGCCGTGGCCAATGCCGCCGATTCGTCAGTTCGGGTTGATCGAAAACACGAGCCGGCCATTCCTGCGGAACATGCGTTGATCCCGCGACCGAAGGAGCAACGTACCGTTGATAAACCACTTAAATTGACCATGCAAGCGGCCTCGTAGGACTATTATGCGTTGAGTCCGTGACAGAATCGGCGGGTCCACGTTCCACACAGTGGAATCGCCGATTGGGAGCGGAAACACCCATAACGCGGATGCGACTGGTCCGCTCCTTCACGGTCGCGGCTCTGAACGAGCAACCAGATCCCGCCGGAAGTGTCACGGACCCGGTTCCAACGAGCAAAGGTATGCGGCCACGCCTGTTTATAGGTCGCTGACACCGGTCGGAGGGTCAGAAGTCCTCATAGGAGGTGGGCTCCTCGCCGATGTAACCAGCGGCGTCACGCGCGCCGTCCTTTACTTCCCAAGGTTCGCGGGCAGCAGGAGGCGCCCAGGATAAATCGCCGTTGCGCATGCTGGGAGAGCCGTACGATGAAGGCAGCCGTACTGGAAACGATCAAGAAGTCCGCAGCCGTCCCGTCCATGCCCCAGATCGTGTTGCGGTTTCTCGAGATCATGCAGGATCCGAACTTCGAGTATCGCGATCTGGTTAGGGTCCTCTCCGCCGATCCTGGCACGGTCAGCGAGGTGCTTCGTTTGGCCAATTCCGCCCTGTTCGGCGTTCGAAACAGGGTCGTTTCCTTGCAGCACGCTCTCACTCTTTTGGGACCAAAACGGACGCGCTCACTTCTGCTGGGCCGCTATCTTGTCGATTCGATGTCGAAAAAGCAGGTGGGCGGGCTCGATATGAGCTACTTCTGGCGGCGTTCGCTGGCCTCCTCGGTGATCGCCTCCCATTTTGCCGAAGCCGTGACACCGCGCCACCGGGACGAGGCGTCGATCGGGGCGCTGCTCGCGGACATTGGCATTCCGATCCTGGCCGAAGCCATACCCGAGGCCTACCAGCCGATCGTCGCCCAATTCAAGCCGCAAGGAACACCTGCGACTGCGGAGCAGGAGCAGGAGGCCGTGGAAGTCACGCACGCGGAAGTCTCCGCCATGATCCTTGCACATTGGAAGCTGCCGGACGACGTGACCCATGCCGTGAACCTTCACCAGTCGCCGAACCCCGGCGATGGGACTATCGCGACGATCGCACGGGTTTTGAACGCTTCGGACCACATTGCCAAGCTTCTGTGCGAAATCCCCGACACGGAGATCATATCGACCGTCTGCACCGAGGCGACCGCGTTCGTCGGTGCCGATATGGGGATTCTCGTCAAGCTCCTACCCACGATCGAGAGCGACATCGAAGAACTCGCCGACGCGCTTAGGATCGATGTCATCCCGAGCAATGTCTACGCACTCGTAGCCAAGACCGTGCAGGAGCACCTTACCACACCCGCCGCGAGCTAGTACCGCGTTTCACAAATAGTACGACTATGTGCTGTACCGAGAATCCTTTCTCGGCACGTCCGAGAGGACCGAGAAGGCATTCTCGGTCCAGCGACCATAGTGGCGTTTCTTGTGAAACGCGGTACTGACCCGTACTACTTATCCCGGTCCACAGATCGCCATAATCCGGTGTAACGTCGGGACCTGTCCTCGGCGCCCCACGCCAC
>JBARRC010000086.1:0-6050 GCA_049644045.1 Phycisphaerae bacterium | reverse complement strand
AAGGATTCCCGTTGAGGATGGGTGCGAGAAGGGATTCTCGCACCAGCACCGAGTTTTGCGGAGTTGGGGAGATGGGCATCCTCACAACGAAACATTTGTCAGCCCGAACATCCAATCTGAAGGAGGCAACACAATGAGAAAGACAATGTTGTATCGACTGTGTGTGGGAGCGGGATTGCTGATCTTCGGCGGTCCTGCGGTGTGGGCCAACACGGCCCCGGAGGTAACGAACGTCACGGCTGCCCAACGCGGTGCCGGGTCCAACCTGGTCGACATCGGCTACGACCTGGCTGATGTGGACGGCAATCCGTGCAGGGTCTGGGTGTTCGTCAGCCGCAACGGCGGAGCCACGTGGAACGTCGTGGCGTCGAGCTTCACCGGCGATTACGGCGAGGGAATCACGCCGGGAGTAGGCAAGGCCATCGTCTGGGACGCGGGGACGGATCTGCCCCAGACCTACGGCACGAACTTCAGGGTTCGCGTTTATGCCGATGACGGCCAGGGCACGCCGCCGGAGATGGTCCTCATTCCGGGTGGCGAGTTCGAGATGGGCGATCACCATGACGGCATGTCCGACGCGCTTCCTGTCCATGCCGTCAACTTGGACCCGTTCTACATGGACATCTACGAGGTGACGAACCAGGAGTACTGTGATTATCTGAACTCCGCGTTTTCGCAGGGCTTGGTCGAGGTACGTAGCGGCGTGGGCTGTGCCGCAGGCGGGGCCGAGTGCTACTGCGATACGACCGACAGCTCGTCGTCCAGTCGGATCACCTGGGATGGGAGCACGTTCGGCGTCGTCGGCCAGGAGCTGCCCCCCGAGGACATTGGCAACAAGACAAGCCACCCGATGGTGCAGGTGAGCTGGTACGGGGTGGCGGCCTATGCGAATTGGCGAAGCACGCAGCACGGGCGGACCCCCAGTTATGATCTGTCGACTTGGGAGTGCAATTTCGCCGCTAACGGGTATCGCCTGCCCACCGAAGCCGAGTGGGAGTACGCCGCCCGGGGCCGGAACCATGATCCCTACCGCAGGTATCCTTGGGGTGACACCGTCGACGGGTCGATGGCGAACTATTCGGGTTCCGGTGATCCCTATGAGCCGGAGGCCGACCCGGATACGACGCCGGTCGGATACTACGACGGCAACCAGGTGCCGGCGGGCGTGGACATGGTCAACGGTTACGGCCTGTACGACGTGGCTGGGAACGTCTGGGAGTGGTGCAACGACTGGTATGCCTCGGATTACTACAGCAGTAGTCCGTATGACAACCCGACGGGCCCGGCGAGCGGCAGCGGTCGTGTTCTTCGCGGCGGCTCGTGGTACTACAGCACGTACTACCTGCGCTGCGCGTATCGCAACGGCGACTCGCCGGACCATCGGAACTACTACAACGGGCTCCGTTTAGCCCTGGACTAACCCTGTGTGCTGTGTTCTTTTACCCTTTATCCTCGCGCAGCGAGGATCGGCGGCAGAAAGTAGACAGGAGGCTGGAGACAGGAGGCACGAGATGGGTGGAACCGTACGGATACCGGCGAGTTTCAAGAGGTGTGCGAGACTATGTCACCGGGACGTGAAGATCCAGCCCCAGCGGGGCGGCGGATAGTAGCCCAGGGCGTCAGCCCTGGGTCCGCACAGGCCGCACAGGACCAAGCCCCAGCGGGGCGGCAGATGCGTCGCCCTTCGCTCTTTCGCCCCTCCGGGGCTCAGAGCCCAAAGGGGTGTCCGCTGTCCCAGGGCTTACGCCCTGGGCTACTCTCCTTCGTCCCTCCGGGACTGGGCATGCGGCAACCGCGGGCCATGGAGCCTCGCCGGGCAGCCTTTAGTCTCTCCGGGACTGGGGATGGGATATCCATCGTGCGGCGACCCAATCGGAACAGCCGGACTCTTAGCGTTGTAGCGTCAGTATGAAATCGAGTAGTGGAATAGTGAGGTGTGCGTATGTTTCGGATCAATCAAACAACCTTGTTAGCGGCCATATTCGCCCTTGTGGTGGTCAGCGCCGCCATGAGCATCGACTTCGGCTGGGGCGATTCCAACCGCTTTACCGTTGACACACGGGAGCCGGTCGCGCCGGGGTACTTTGACTTCGGGTGGGCTGATTCAGCACCCTTTACCATCGCCAGCCCGACCGGCATGGCCTGAAGCGATTCGGCCGTGTTTGCAATCAACACCACAGGCATCCCAACCGTGTCTGTATGGGGCATGGTGGCTATGGCGCTGCTCGTTCTGACGGCGGGGACGGTGGTGCTTAGACGACGTTGGGCGACACAAATGTAGCGCCACGCCTTGTGCGTGGCGCGCCCCGCAGGCGATGTCAGCAGGCGCGGTGCGTAGAGAGAGCGGTGGGGTCCGTGACACTTCCGGCGGGATGGGTACGCCCGATCAGAGCCGCGACCGTGAGGGAGCGGACGAGCCCCCCATCGCGCCATGCGCGTTCCCGGTCCGGATCGGCGATTCCAGTATGTGATTCGTGCCCCCGCCGATTCTGTCACGGCCCCAGAGCGGCGTTGCGCCGACAGATGCGCCGCCCACAAGAAGGGGTGGCGCTACAGATCGTTCACTCGTTCGGGCGGGTGCTGGTGGTCGTACATTGCGATGTAGAGGAGAGTATTCGGATCATCAGTGCTCGAAGGGCTGCACGGCGCGAAAGGAAGGACTATGAAGAAGGGCCCTAGAAAAACTGCCACGAAGAAGACGCATCGCGAGTACGATTTCAAGGGCGGCGTGCGAGGGAAGTACGCCGGACACTACGCGGAGGGTAGCAACGTCGTCGTGTTGTCTCCGGACGTGGCCAAGGTTTTTCCCGATTCAACTTCCGCCAATCGAGCGTTACGGGCCT
Source organism: Phycisphaerae bacterium (assembly GCA_049644045.1). GTDB lineage: Bacteria > Planctomycetota > Phycisphaerae > UBA1845 > UBA1845. Next base: position 3,207 of record JBARRC010000086.1, on the reverse strand, counting down.
TTGTCGAGATGATGCAGAAGCTACCCAACTTCACCGTGACGCGGAAGCGCTGAAGCACGCCGCTCAAGCAACGCAGTATCCTTGAGGGCAGGCGATGGGTGGCCCATGTCCTTTGGAGGTAGGGTACCCGGGGCTGCGCCTCTCTCCGAATGGGGCATCGTGGCGAGGTTAGTCACAGACGAGCCGAGCGTCGCTTGCTACCTTCGGGTCTGGCCGTATCCGGTCCGGATTCTGCAACGCGGATGGAGAAGAAGCCCGAAGCAGGTCGTATCGGGTGAGCCGGACTACGTTATCCAAACGTTTTATACCCGCTTCGGGCTTCGCTTCTCGTTGTTCGCCATAACCGTATCGGTCATCGCTTACTTGGAAATACGAGCACCGAGGCGATATCTGTCACGCAAGAAGCTCTTTTTTTTGGTGGAATCCGTACGGGTCAGCTTTCGGCCTGTGTTTGCGATCCGTCGTCATCGTGACGCGGCCCAGTGACGAACTGCGTCTCGCACAGGCTACGGTAGAGGGGGCAACGCTCGAAAAGCTCCTTGTGGGTGCCGGAGTCGATCACCTTACCGGCGTCCATGACGATGATGCGGTCGGCGAACTGGATGGTGCTGAGGCGGTGGGCGATGATGAGCGTCGTCCGCCCCCTGGCGAACTCCTGGAGTGTGGTCTGAATCTTCAACTCCGATTCGGAATCGATCTGGCTGGTGGCTTCGTCGAAAATGAGCGTGGGGGCGTCGCGGAAGATGGCCCGCGCGATCGCGAGCCGCTGCCGCTCTCCGCCGGAGAGGGTTGTACCGCGTTCGCCCAGGTTCGCGTCATAGCCACCTGGGATGCCTCGAATAAACTCGTCGGCGGAGGCCCGACCCGCGGCGATTTTGGCGCGATGTTCATCAACGTGTGATTGGCCGTAGGTGATGTTCTCGAACGGTGTGCCGGCAAATACGATCGCCTCCTGAGTCACCAGTCCGATCTGGGCGCGAAGGCTCCTGAGGGTCGCGTCTCGAATGTCAACGCCATCGTAGCGAATCTCGCCGGAATCGGGGTGGAAGAATCGAGGCAGCATGCTCACCATGGTTGTTTTACCGCAACCGTTGGGCCCGACGATGGCGACGGTTTCGCCTTTTTGAATCGAAAGGCTCACGTCCTTCAACGCCGGCGTCTCCGCGCCGGGGTAGGTGTAGGATACGTTGATGTACTCAATGCTCTGCTCCAACGGTTTCAGTTCGACGTGCGAAGGGGAGATGTCGCTTTCGACGGGTTGGTCGATGACCTGGAAGATGCGTTCGGCGCCGGCGGAGGCCCGCTGGACGCGAACGTAGACGTCACTGAGCTTCCGGAGCGGGTCGAACAGCATCGACAACGCGACGCCAAGTGCCCCAAACGTTGCCAGCTCGAGTTCCCGATTGAGCACCCGGCTGGCAAGCCAGAGCCCTACCATGCAACCGGCGAAGACCGCCACCGTTTCCAGCATCGGGCTCACCAACGCCTGAAGCTTGGTGAGTTTGAGCTGTTGTTTCAGTACCCGTTTGTCGACCTCGCGGAGCCGTGCTCGTTCATGGTCCTCGGCCGTGTAGGCCTTGACCACGCGAAGATTCTGCAGGCTGGACGTCAACGTCCCGATCATGCTGCCGTAGGCCTCCAGAAGCTTGCGATTCGACTTCTTCACGCTACGACCGACGCGCCAGAATACCACACCGACGATCGGTGTTACTAGAACCACGGTTAACGTCAGTCGCCAATCCAAGGTGAACGCCAGGCCGAGAATGAAAACGGCGCGCAGCGGTTCGCGGAGGAACTTGCTGAAGAGCGACAGCATGCCTCGCTGGATTTCCTGGATGTCCTGAACGAAGCGGCCCACGAGATCGGAACTGGACCGGCCCGAAAAAAACGACATCGGAAGATGAAGCGTTCGCTCATACAGGTCAGTTCGCAGACGCATCATCGCGCGTAGAATGGCCTTGGCGATCAGCACCTCACCGAAGTACCGGAACAGGTTCGCGAATGCGATCACCGCGACCAAACCCATCATCAGATAGGTGAGCGTCTGCAGCTTGTTCCGGTCGGCGCCCTCTGGAATGACGGAGGCGGCCCATTGTAGCCAGCGCAAGGACGTACCGGGTCTATCCGGTTGGAGCGTTAGTGAACGAAACTGACCCTGCGGGTCAGTAGCCGCATCTGTTTGGACAGGGATGGCAGTGCCGGTTTCGACGTGCGCCAACTCGTGCAGTAGCTCGGTCGTGGGCTGCCGCTGCGCATCCCAAAGGCGATCGCCGGGTCGCAACCCCGCGCGATACAGTGCGGTGTCGGACGGCACGGAAATGAGAGCGATCTCTCCGTCCTTGGTTGGTGGTGCGAATGCCACGCCAAGTCTTCCCCCGGCCACTGTGCGGTCTGCCCAGCCCTGTAGGCCTTCCTCCTCCAGAAGGAGTTTGAAAACGGGAAAGGCGCCGCCGATGCTGACGGTGTGAAGGCAGGCGAACCCGACCGTCGCGAGCAGGCCGAGCGCCAGCGTCATGCGGTACCGGCACGCCAGTGCGACGATGCGTAGTAAGTCCCGTGCGCGGAAGCGTGCCTCGGGAGTCTTCAACTTGGCATCGACTGAGATGAGCTTAGGATTCATCAAACGCCGGTTAACAGAGGCTCTGGTAGAACCGCACGTACCGATCGACAAGGACCGACCAATCCAATACGGCTCGCCCTACGTCGTGAGCTCGCCGCCCAAACGCGGCACGATCATCGTCGGTGAGCTGGAAGAGCGCGCGCAAAGCGATTTTGAGGTCGTAGCGAGTCGGTCCGCACACGCGGATCACATCTTTCAGGCCGACGGGCGCCACGCAGGTCGTCGCGAGTACCGGGATACCGGCGGCGACCGCCTGCATGATGGACACGGGGAAACGAACGTGCAAGGCCGGTGCAACGAGGGCCGACGCGCGGGCGAGCCAGGCCCGCTGGCTGCCTGGATCGGAGGCGGACGCGAGCAGGACACGATCCTCGGCGCCCTTTCGGCGGATGGCCGCTTCCAGCATCTTACGCCAGTCCCCGGTTTCCCGGCCGGCTATCACGATGTGCCACCCGTTGGATTCCGATCCGATTTCGGCGAGCGCTCTCAAGAGCGGGACGAAGCCTTCGGCTGGATGGATCGGCCCCAACATGAGGAGACAGCGACCATCGTGCGAGCCGCGGTCCTTGGCCCACGCGGTGCACCGC
>JBARRC010000085.1:0-6279 GCA_049644045.1 Phycisphaerae bacterium | reverse complement strand
TTAGGGCCTGGAACGAAATAAGCATTACAACTTCGTGCCCTTCCTGGCAGTTGGCTGGATGGTGTAGTTCCATTCCCCGTGGAATGAGTGTGGCTTGAGGCGCAGCTGAGCCATATGTTCATCTGAGATCTTGACACGCGTTGGGTAGGTTCCCTTGTCCAGTGTAGCGCGAACGCGAAGCCCCTTCTTTGTCGTCGTTGCGCTGATGAGGTCAACCACCACTTGATGACTGACCAAGGGGCGCCCTCGCCAGTTCATACTGATGTGGGAAAACAGGCGGTGCTCGATCTTGTTCCATTTACTCGTACCTGGCGGGAGATGACAAACAGTCACTTCCATTTCTAATCCGTCCGCCAGTCTCTGTAACTCGGCCTTCCACTGCCGAACGCGATATCGGCCGATCAACTCCTTCTTCTTAGTGTCCACTGAGATCACCGGATGGCCGGACTTCAGATAATGGCTGACCTGCTTGTTGATGTACCGAAACTGGGCATCGCGATCAGGGTGCCCAGCACCTTCCAACGTCTTCACATTGGCTTGAAGACTGTATCCAAGTTCCCTGAGCATCTCGCCTATGACCCGATGGCTAACCTCATACTTCCGTCGGCTCAGAGCCGCCGCCAACTGTCGTGTACTTTTGCACGTCCATCGGAGCGGTGACATCGGGTCACCTCGGGTGACCGGATCGACCATGGCTTCCAGGTCCTCCAGCACACCAGGATGCTCCACACTGATCTTCTTGCGGCCACCACCCGGTTGACGTACGCGGCCCGGCGGGAGTGGCTCACCCTCGAGTTCCTTCAATCCCTTATGAATGGCTCGCCGACTCAGCCCACTGATCTTCGACGCGCGCGTCACACCCCCGTAACCCATGGCCTTCGCATCGGCCGCTGCGGCCAGTCTTCGCTGTCGTTCGTCCAGATGGGCAGACAACAAAGCGAACCTCTCTTCCCACTGTTGGTCAACGTCCATACATCAAGTATCGGACATCCCAGCTTGTGATCTTTATTTCGTTCCAGACCCTAACGGCATTTCTGTTCTGGCGTGACCGCCAGCATTGAATCAGTGTCGACCCCGTCGTCGATTGGTGTTGCAGGTTCAACCTGCGCGGACTTCGAGATATCAATTACGATAGCTGCGGACTCCGGCCCGGACACGACAGCCACGATCGAACTCACGGCCAGCAACCAAAGCGACGATATTTGCGACCCGGTCGTGACGAAAGCCTGCAACGCATCGGCCACGGTGACGGTTGATCTTGACACGACATTGAGCGCAGAACGGCACCTTCGATAAAACACTCACACAGAAATGGCTTCGTGCGAATGGACCGTCACGAAAGCGCGACTGTGCCCACCTCTCTGCGGTGCGTTCGGGGCATCAAGTGCGCTTGGTCCACTCGCTGGTAGCGTACTTGACAACCAGCGCATCGGCGGTGGTGAGCTCCGCCGCGGACCAGTCGCCCGGCTCGAAGGTCTCGTCCGTGACATCGGCGAGTTGTTCAACGAAGGCGGGGCGGACGCGCCGAATGCCTTCGTCAAAGGGAAGCGGTAGGGCAGCGGTTGTTTGTTGTGTGTACCGGTTGCCCAAAACGATCGAGCCGTGTTGGAGGATGGCCTTGCGCGTGCGGCGCTGGGCACTGCCGGCTATCTTGTCATGACCGATCAGGATATCATAGTCGTGACGGCGCTCGAAGCAGAAAAATGGACCCCGCGTCGGATTCGAGTGGTCAGTCCGGCCACAGCGAACCGCGCTCACACCGAGTGAACCGAGACACGCAATGACCGCGTCGTGGGCCGTTTCGTACAGTCGGTTGGGCCCCTTTGACACGAGTGAGTGGCTGATCGGAAGGGCCAGCGAATAGGTCAATTCGAGGTCGTGCAGGATGGCCCCGCCGCCGGTCAGTCGTCGCACGACGGCGAGCGTACCAGCCGGCGGAGGCAGCGACTCATAATCGGCGTAACGCTGGAAGTAACCGAGCGAAATCGTCGGCGGGTCCCACTGGTAGAGCCGAAGCGTCGGCGGGGATTCGCCCCGGCCGACGCAGGTCATCAGCGCCTCGTCCCGAGCCATGTTCGTCGGGCCGTCAAGTGGTGGGTCCTGTAAGACGCGCAACGTGTGGGACATAGCCACAGAAAGAGAATTAAGAATGTCGAATGGCGAATAGCGAAAAGGAACAGAGGCATAAGGCAACAAGGCAGCGGGTATGAGGATTCACCCTGCGCGCCGTGTCCCGCTTCCTTCCCTGCTTGCCTCTATGCCTTCTTGTCTTCTTCCCTTCTTCCCTTCTTGCCTTCTTGCCTTCTTGCCTCAGTGCCTTCTTGCCTTTCGCTATTCTGAATTCCTCCAACGGACGTTTGGCTTTCGGCTCGCGGCCACCTCGTCGAGGCGCCTGACCGGCGTGGTGTGCGGGGCCGTGCGAACAACCTCGGGGTCGCTCTCAATCTCGTCCGCGATATCCATCATCACCTGGACGAAACGGTCCAGCGTCGCGAGCGATTCCGTCTCGGTCGGTTCGATCATCAGGCAATGGTGGATCGGGAAGCTCATGGTCGGCGGGTGGATGCCGTGGTCGATGAGGCGTTTGGCGATGTCGAGGTCGGTAACATTGCGGTCGGCAAAGTCGGGGACTGTGATGAACTCGTGGGCGTAGGGGGGTGGGAAGGGAATCGGGTAGCGCTGTTTCAGTTTTGCCGCGAGGTAGTTGGCCGCAAGCACGGCCTTTTCCGCAACGTCGCGCAGGCCCTCACGACCCAGGCTCCGAATATAGCTGTAAGCCCGAACGAGTACGCCGATCTGCCCGTAGAACGAGCGGACCTTGCCAATCGTCTGCGCCTTGTCATAGCACCATCCGAACGTGCCGTCATCCCGTTTGATGACCTGCGGGATGGGCAGAAAGTCGCGCAGATGCTCCGCGACGCCCACCGGACCGGCCCCAGGACCTCCGCTGCCGTGCGGTGTGCCGAAGGTCTTGTGCGTGTTGAAGTGCATGCAATCGACACCGAAATCACCCGGTCTGGTGACGCCGAGAATGGCATTCAAGTTCGCCCCGTCCAGGTAGAGTTGAGCGCCCTTCGCGTGGACGATCTCGGCGATGTCGGCGATCTGTTCGTCGAACACGCCTACGGTGTTGGGATTGGTAATCATCAAAGCTGCGGTATCCCCGTCGACCTTGCCGCAAAGGTCGTCAAGGTCGACGCGCCCGTCATCTTTTGATCTCACCACCACGGACTGCAGCCCGCAGATGGCACAACTGGCCGGGTTTGTGCCGTGCGCGCTGTCCGGCGCGAGGACCTTCGTGCGACGCTCCCCGCGACTTTGGTGATAGGCGTTGACGATCATGAGACTGGTCATCTCGCCGTGCGCGCCGGCGGCGGGTTGAAGGGTCACCTCCGCGAGCCCGGCGATCTCAGCCAGGTCGCAGCGAAGGCGGTAGAGCAGTTCCAGGATACCCTGCACGTCGGCCTCGTCCTGATAGGGGTGCAGGTCGGTAAAGCCCGGCATGGCCGCGATGCGCTCGTTGACGCGCGGGTTGTACTTCATCGTGCAACTGCCCAGCGGGTAGAAGTTCTCGTCAATGCTGAAGCAACGATGGGCCAGCCGCTTGTAATGGCGGACCAAGTCCAACTCACCGACCTCGGGTAGCGACGGCGGCTCTTCGGCGAGCAACTCCGCCGGGACGGCTTCCGTTCGCCTGGTCGACGGCACGTCAGCCACGGCCAGCGACACCGCACACAATCCGGGCGAGCCGATCTCAAAGATAAGAGGATGGTCCCCCTGTCGAGTCTTTGGCACTGTACTCATATTGTTTTCCGCCCTCATACCGAAGCACCAACAAGCACTCGTGGCGCGCTGCGGACTACGGAGCACCGGCGCGCTGGGATTCAGCACCCTGCGTGGATCCGCGTCCGCCGGCGGGGGGAAAGGACGCCGCCCGCCACGGCAAGTAACGTGCCGCCTGCTTCGTCCACACCGAGTCCGTATACTCGCGGAAAAGGCGAGCGAATACATCCTCGCTCGCCTTTGCCTGATCGTCTGCCTTGTATGCAACACCCAGCCGGAACAGGGTCTCCGGTGCGGCGTCACGATGGGGAAATCGCTCCAAGCACGCTTCGAGCCGTTCAATCTTGAGCGTAGGCGACGAGGTCGCCTTGGCGATTTCGAGATCGATGTTGTCCTTGATCTGGCAGTTCGGGTACCGCGCCTCGAGCGCCCGGAGGTTCTCGATGTAGCGCCGATGACGCGGATCGAGATCCATCAGCCCGAATGGAAACGAACCTGTCCGATACCGCGCCCCGCCGATCGGCTCATAACCGTAAATGGGGTCGCGATTGGCCGTAAACAGATCGTACAGGCGGTGCGCCTCCAACAGGGTGCGCTCGCCCGGAATATCCAGACTCGTTTCGGGCGACTCGGGTGCCAGTACAGCTTTGAGCGGCCTCGTTTGTGTCGAGGCTGTGTCACCACGCGCGCCGCGCGAACCGGACTGTTCCAGCAATGTGGTAAGTTTGGCGACAGCCCGCTCCACATCCCCATCGCGCGCATCGACCTGGGCCAGTCTCAGCAGGGCGACGACTCCCAAAAGGGTCCGGGGACGGTTTTCCGCGATCACCCGCCATGCCTCCCGCGAGGCCGGGCTGGGAAAATCATCATAAAACCGAATCCATTTCGTTCGACGGAACTCACCCGGATCGACCCTCGTATCCAAGGCCCGAGCCTTGATGAACAGGGCGCTGAGGGTGTAGCGGCTGTGCGGGAAGTACTTGTGGAACCAGTCGCATCGGTCCACGACCTCAGCCTGATGGCGGGTCACCGCGGACTGAACGGGGCCGATGTCCGCCGCAAGCTCGAACAGCCACCGTGTCTCGACCGTGTCACGTATCGCCTGCACGCTGCGTCGCGGCGGCGGCTGGCGAAACCAGGCGTTCATAACCGCCTGGTCCAGCTCCAGCGACGCGTCCACATCCGCGAAATGGGCCTCATCGAGCGCTTCCAACAATCGGTAGTAAAGCTCGTCTCGCCCGACGTGGAACTCAAACAACGCGACCGGCAGACCGAACATGATCGCCAGCAGCGGTGTGATCGCTCCGGGACGATAGTCGACCACTTTGGCAATCGCCAGCACGATCGCGAAGAGGACAGCCGCCGCGACGATCGCCATGACCCATGGGGCGTAAAACTTGATCCGGTCCACCGGGTCAATCTTCCCCGCTACAACTTCTGTCGTTCCGGACCAGGCTAGAACCAGATAGACCACCGCCGGCAAAAGCCCCAACAACGCCGACATGAATCGAAAGCGGGTTCGGAACGTGCGCACCGACGCGAGGACACACGAACCCAGAAGCGTTATCGCCAGCCAGGGCATGACAGCCAGGAATCCCACCACGGCGATGAATGGAAGACTCGACCAGAACCTGTACAGAATGGAGACGAGAATCGGGATCGAGATCAGAGCGGCCATCAGCAGGCCGAGGATCGGAATCTGCATCGGCACATCTCGAACACTGATCGGCTCGAGCAGCAAAGAACCGAGCGAAATGCCGCCGTCGCCGTGCTCGATCATGGGGACCGACCAGAATGTGTGCTTCAGCTCATCCCAGTAACCCTCCTGAGTAGGCGCGAAACGTACGCCGCTTCGAAGCCAAAACGCAAAGCTCCCCACGCCCGCGAACAGCAGCACGTTGACCGCGAGAAGCACGATCGCTCGGATGCGATACCTGGACCTGGAGCGGGACCAGACATCCTTTAGGACGCCCGGTCCGCCCTCGGACCCGCCGACACCGGCGGCGGATCGGCGCGGCAACCCGGCGTTGTCGAGCGCAGTTGTCTTGGCCATCCTTAATCCCGCGTGGCGATGTACACCGTCACAATGCCCAAGGTCAGGGGCATGGCCGTCGTGCGGCTAAACCCTACACGGCGCAGCCGGGCGCACATCTGCTCGGCGCTAAGGAACGATACCACCGAACGGGGCAGATAGCGATAGGCACCGGACGTATCACCGGCGATCAGTGTGGCAGCTAATGGCATCAATCGATGGGAATAAAACTCGTAGACCGCACGGGCAATGCGGTTCCGCGGCCTGGTGAACTCGAGAATCACGGCCCGGCCTCCCGGGCGCAGAACACGAAACATCTCCGCCAATCCCGCATCGAGGTCCTCAAAGTTGCGTACACTAAACGCACAGGAGGTGATCGTGAAACTGCCGGACCGAAAGGGCAAGCGCAGTGCATCCGCTTCACACCAGAGCGAGAGCGAGCCGCGGGCTTCAGCCCGCGCGGA
>JBARRC010000084.1:0-5944 GCA_049644045.1 Phycisphaerae bacterium | reverse complement strand
TCGTTTTACCGCGGGCAGACGGAAACGATCAAGGAGACGATCCGCACCGTGTTCGAGCAGAATTTTGGGCGTTTCGACGTCACCATTATAACCACCGACGACCCGCCGCTGCCGAACGGAACCCTGTTCTCGACGATCTATTTCGGCGGGTTCAACCCTGAGGCGTACGGGATCGCCGAAGCCGTCGACCTCTACAACGCGGACTTCTGCGACGACGCGCTGATCTTTACGGAGTCGTTCGAGCCGCGGTACTTCTCAACGATCCCGACGGCCGTCGAGATGGGCATCGCCATCGGCAACGTGGGTTCGCACGAGGCCGGTCATCTGCTGGGGCTTAACCACGTTGATGATGACCGCGCGCTGATGGATGACCAATCCGTCGCTGACGCATTTCTGGAAAACCAGGAGTTCATGGAGGCTCCACTGTCAAGCGATATCATGTCGATCGGGACTCAGGACGCGGTGCTGCTCCTGGACGAAATCGTCGGAGAAAAAGGGGACGCAGCTCGTTTTCGTATGTAGCGTCACCCCTAGCTGCTCGGCTGCAGGATTCCTGAGGCGATCCCCTCGGGATCGGTGAACATGGCAAAGTGACCAACGCTGGGGATCGCGGTTTTCGGCACGATGATCTTTCCGCCGTGTTCAGTAACCGTTCTCAGCGTGGCGTCGATATCGTCGACCTGGAAATAGACGCTCATGCAGACCCCCGGCGCCTCTGGAGGCTTCGGGAAGACACCGCCGCCCGGATCGGTCCCCGTGTTGATCAGCGTGTAGCCCGGCATCGACTGCTCGTCGAACTTCCAGTCAAACACCGCTCCATAAAAGGCTTTGCACTTCTCCGGATCGTTCGTCATCAGTTCAAAATGACACAGTCTGTTGCCCATGGTAACCTCTCGTATGCTTGACAATTCTACCCTGGTAGAGATTCCTCACGTTTGTGGTACGAGGCACATATCCATCAGATGGGGACACATCGTCATGCTGGCGTTCCGTCGATCGTTTCCATAACGGCGACGTGGAGAAGATCGCATTGGACCACCTGGTCGATATTGTCCTCGTTGGATGAAGGGATCACCACGATCACGCTTGTACGCGTAAGCGCGGCGAACTCCGGGTGGCGAACCTCGTAGGTCTCCCCGTTGCTCAGATGAATCCGAAAGGGCTGGAAAGGTTCCTTTCGGAGAAGCTCTCGTACCTCCTGCTGGCGCATTCGCCTTCCTCCAAATGAACAGTCTAATGCCCCAGCCGGCCAAGTTCAACGCCGATAGGGTCCAGCTCTACGCTGTGCCGAGAATCCTTTCCCGGCACCTGCCAGAGGACCGAGAAGGGAGTCTTGGTCCAGCGTAAGACCTCGTCCCACACTACACCCGTGGCACAAGGCAGACATCCTGCACGCTGTGACCGCAGATGCGCGACACCTGCACGACGGCGGCCGGTTGGGCCGGCTGACCAGGTGTCCAGCAGATCAGGCGGTCGCGCAGCTCATTCGTGGCCACCAGCAGGTCCGGCGCGACCTCGACGCGGCGAAGCGTCTGGCCGCCGGCCTCGTAGCGGCATGTGAAGTTATCACCGAGTACGCGGGCGTGGACGTACAACGATGTATCGGTATATACCAGCCGCCGCACGCCGTGCGTCGAGAGCAACCATACCGACTCGGCGGCCCGATGCAAGCCGGTGTGTAGGCGATCGGGCTTGGTGTCTCGCCCCTTCGGCCAGTGCAGAATGTCACCCTCGCCATTGCCCGCGAACAGGTCCTCCGGCGTCGGACAAAGGGCGGTGATCGTCGCGATACTACCGGTGTAGATGCGCGTCGGGCGATCGGTTGTCTCATCAGCCGGCCAGCGAATCACCCGGTCGTCGATCGCGCAGTACAGGTCGCCTTCGAAGAACTGCACGCCACGGACCGCCTTGGCCCCCTGTATCATCGACTCAAATCTCCGCTTCGCGGAACCGGGGTCGCTCATGTTCCATTCGCGCACGCCAAGCTCCGAGTGCGATGCGAACACGCGGTCGCCGACCACGGCCACGGTGTTGAACCCACCGCGGACGGATGGCACATCTTCGATAAGGAGTGTCAAATCCGGCTCCGCCCGATCGATCGGCCAGCGGTACACACCGGTAGCGGCACCGAGAAGCAAGGCTGGTTCGCCGTCAGCGTTTTTCACGATCTGGATCGATCGTACGGCTCCAGCCGCACCCGAAACGGTCAGGCGGCGATTCGGCTCATCGAGGCTCTGCGGCTCGAAAAACATTAACTCGTCACCGGCGGCGACAACAACCCATCGGGTTGGCACAGCGGCCGGCTCCGATGCAAACAACGCCTGGTACAACTCGCCACGCTGCTGCTCCGAAAACGTGCGAATCAGTTCCGGCAGCTCAGCATCGGGTGAGGCTGCCGCCATATCCTTGAGCCGGGTAAGGAGCGACGTCAGATGATCCAAATGTTCACTTTGGGCGTGCTCCAACGCCTCCTGGACCTGCCGGGTCGCTTCATGCTCGGCACGGCGGCGAACGGATTCTTGTTGAGCCTCTTGAACCTGCCGAAGCGTCCGGGAGTCGAAATGGGTAGACGGGTAACCATTAAGAGTCAAGCCGGCGGCGAAACAAGGCCCTTCGACCGCTTCAGCCAGTGTGGCTGAGATAGCATCCGTGGAACCGGCGTCGACCAGCTCAGCCGCGTCACGCTCGGCAGCAAACTTCGCGAGCGCGGCCCGAAGCGCCGGCTCAAGATGGCGGGCGATGCCGGCGGCCTGCACCACGCGATGGCTCCCGAGAACCGTCTTCTGAAACGACAGCAGCTCACTTCGCTCGGGCACCACGCTGAGCCGCAGTCGCAGCTCGGCGCGACACTGATACCGGTCGCGCGTGACGATGCCTTCTTCTTCGAGAACCACATCAAACGGCGTCACACGCACAAAGAACACCGCGTCCGCGTCGGCGCTCTCCACACTGCCGCCGGCTTGCACGACGGTGTGATCGCCGGTCGTTCGCCGCACCAGCGCGGCCCACTGCGAACGCAGATCCAATGACCGCTTCAGCAGACCGAACAACTCCGAAGCGGGCACGTGCAGGGCCACGTTGTCCGCACGTTGAAAGAAAAGTTGAGGATCAAACTTACTGCCAGCCATAAGGCACCTTACCTCCCCTCCTTACAAAGGAGGGGTTGGGGGAGGTTGGTGGATGGGTGGCATGGGCAAGGACCGCACCTCCAAGGTCTCCGGTTATCCAAGAGTGTCTTCGTAGCGGTCCTTGCCCGTGCCCCTGGTCCACACGGGCAAGCTCAGTTCTCGCGCCTTCGTACGGAGTGTTCATCGAGTGACACCCTCTGTCATCGGTTGTCCACCGCTCAACCCGCTTACCCATGCCACCCAATGTCATTTTCCACCCCCCGCGAACTTCTCATATCGAACCAGGTCCGCCGGATTGACCGAGGGTGGTGTTGCTTCGATCACCGTCACAATATCGTTCCGCGAGATCGGCCTGGCGTCCCTGCCGGCGATCGCCTCCATAAAGGGTAATTGTGCAGCCCGCTGGGCAATATTTTTGATGTCGGCCCCACTGTAGCCGTCCAGGCGGTCGCACAATTCGCCGAAGTCGACATCGTCCGCGAGCGGCCGGTCGCCGAAGTAAATCTCGAGCAGACGGTAGCGCGCGGGCGCGTCCGGCAGGCCCACGTAGATTCTCGCGTCCAACCGGCCGGGGCGGAGTATCGCTTCGTCCAGCATCCACGGCTTGTTCGTTGCTCCTACAAATAGTAGTGCCCTGTCACCCTTGCGATCAAACCCCTCGAGCTCCTGGAGGATTTGCGGGACCACCCGCTGCATGACCGCTGAGCTGTCGCTCTTGCGCTTGGGCACAAGCGCTTCGGTTTCGTCCAGGAAAATGACCGACAGCTCTTCCGCCCTGGCCGCCTCGAAGAGCTTTTGAACGTTTTGCTCGGCCTCGCCGACCCACTTGCTGAGCATCTGTGCGGGGCTGACAACAAAAAACGTCGCGTCGATCTCGTGGGCGATGGCCTTGGCGATCATCGTCTTGCCCGTACCGGGCGGGCCGTAGAGCAGCACGCCGCCGCCGGTACTGATGCCATATTGCCTGGCCAACTCCGCGTGCGCGAAGGGGTAGATCATCTTGAGACGGATGTCTTGCTTCACATCTTCGAGACCGGCGATGTCGTCAAAGCCGATGGTCGGCTTGTCCTTGACGATCCAGTCGGAGGCGTCTGCCCCGGAGTCGTCTTCCTTCTCGCGCTGAGCGCCGCTGCGTCGCCCGCGTAAGGCGGGCTTCGCCCGCCTCCCCTCGGCATGCGCGCGGTCGCAATCCTTGGCTAAATCGATCAACTCAGCCGCCAGCTCTTCATGCTGCCGCTGTGCCTCGGGGGTCTTGGCGCTTTCCGCTAATTCGATCATGCACTCCGCCGCATCGACGAGATACGTCTTGGCCGCCAGGTAGTCGCCCTTCTTATACGCCGCGACCCCCTTGCTCTTGAGCCGATCAAATGTCGCAAACGAAACAGCCATATTCGTAGGGTGGGCATTGCCCACCAATCAACTTTAAGTCTCTCCAATCGCGCGACGGAGTTCGACGACCAGCGGTGGCAAATGTAGCTCTACCACATCCCATAGGATATCAAAATCTACCTCGTCATAACCGTGGACGACGCGGTTTCGCATGCCGACGATGTCCTCCCAGGGGATTCCAGCATGTCGGCCCCGCTCTACGTCGCTCACGTGCGCGGCGGCCTCGCCAACGATCTCCACCAGGCGGACTAGGGCGAGATTCAATTTTCGATCCTTGTTCAAATCCGCGCGAGTGTGCCCGCGGATCATCTCGACCGCCTCGACGGCGTGGTCGAGCATGTGCCGAAGCCTGGTCCGATCGTCATGCCGCGTCATATTGCACCACCGCCTCCGCCAGAACCTCGTCGCGAAAGTACTTGCTCAAGAAGCCGGGTGTATTGAGGTCCACTTTGCGACCAAACAACTGGGAAAGCTCCCGCTCCATGGTGAAGAACCGCAGCCCGACGCGCGTGCCCGGCTCGAACTCGACCAGAACGTCGATATCGCTGTCCGGCCCGAAGTCATCCCGGAGAATCGACCCGAACAGCGAAAGCCGGCGAATCCCGTGCTGCCGACAAAACTCGGCGACGGCCTGCTCTGGAATCTTAACGCCGTTGAATGCTACCATGGAATTAGCCGCCTCAGGAACGTAACTGCGCGCCGATCGCAACCCCGTAAGAGACCGCGGCGACACCCTTGCTTTTTAACCGATCAAATGTCACAAACGAAACCGCCATCTTCGTAGGGTGGGTCATAAGACCCACCTCTCTGCTTTCCTGATTACTAGCCGCTCAGTTTGTCCGCCCCACCTTGTAACGAGCCACAAGCTTTAGCCCGCGCGGACTCTTAAGCGCGTCAAGCCGTCGTGCCAATGTTCGCCTTCCATCAGTCCCGAAGGGACGAACGACAATAGCCCAGGGCGCGAGCCCTGGGTAACGGATCGCCCCACTCTTCAAAAGCCCCGGAAGGGCGGAAGATAAGAACATCATACTCTGTCGCCCCTCCGGGGCTCGCTCCCGTGGGATAGCCCCGACGGCGTGCGATGGTTCACGCTTGGCGTGGGCATGTATTCCCAGTGAATCACCACGCGGGGTTCCATAGGCATGCGACCCGAACAATATGATGCGTTCAGGGGCAAACTCGCGCGCGATTTGTCGACTCAACGCTTCCACCTCATCCATCGCAACCATGCCAAGCTCCATTGATCACCCGGTAATGACGGCGGGTAAAGTCCGCCCTACCGGACTTAAGGGGCATCCCCCCACGCAACGTCACGTGCCCATTCGGCTTGCATCTCGTCCTTCCATTCCTGCCAAACCTCGGCCTGGGCTCGGCATCCTTCAAAGAAGCTGTGCAGGTTCTCCATCGTCTTCGTGAATTGTTCGAGG
>JBARRC010000083.1:0-37086 GCA_049644045.1 Phycisphaerae bacterium | reverse complement strand
GGCTCGCTTCCTCCGCGTCGTCGCGTTTATGGGGCGGGGCACTGGGGACGTGCGCGAGGGTTAGCGTCCCCTCGATGTTGCAGGCCAACTGCGGCGTTTGCTTATGAGTATGGTGCTTGCACCAGTTAGCTACACTGGTCTTGACGTAGTCCGCCAGGCGCTCAAGGGTGACGTTCCCATCCTGATCCGCTGCGGCGCCTGCAAGTCCCTCGCAAAGGTAATAGCTGAAGAGGCCCTGCTCCAGGTCTTGGTGCTCCATGGCCCATTCGCCGCTGCAACAGGAGCAGAGCGTGACGGTTGCCTTTGGCGTTTCGAGCAAGGCATCCGCAAACCCGCGTTTCATGAGGTGGAGCCCGAGGTCCCTGGTGCCAAATCCCGCGCGGCACGCGTCAAAAACGCGGATCTTCGCGCTGGCCTGGGAGGCCTCAAGATACTTGTTAATCGTGTGCACAGATATTGCCGTTTCGCTGATCACGTTCAATCGGGTGTCGTTGGTCAGAAGATAAGGCTCTCCGGAGATTTCGTTCCCGTGGCCGGCAAAGAAGAATAAGACCAGATCGTCACCTGTTGCCTTTTTGCTGACGTCTTCTGTTGCCGCATGCACGTCGGCGAATGTTGCCAGGCGAGATGGGTGGGCGGCGTCGGCGGGGTCATCGTCGTCACAGAAAAGTTGAATGTCCTCCGAGCGGAAGCCGCAGTACTTCTCGAGCACCGATGCGAGGCGACGAGCGTCGCTTGTCGTGTACCTGAGATCAGTGAGTTCGGCCTTTTCGTATTTCGATACGCCAACGATGATGGCGCTCCGCTTGCCCTGAACCGCCATTTCAGATACTCCAGCGAAAAGGAACGTGCTTCGCGAGGCTGAGTTGACCCTGATTGGACCAAATTGTCAAGCACCCGTTGCGTCGCGGGCTCTTCCCCTTTTGGATCGCCGCTTGACGTTGCCTTCCTGAGAGCGAGGGTGTAGGCTGTTTAGGGAGCTATCTCATGCGACCCGCTCAGATACGCGACCATTTGAAGGTTCAACCGTTTCGTCCCATTCGCGTCCACATCTCAGACGGATCGTCCTATGACGTACGTCATCCAGAGATGGCCTACGTGACCACGACCCAAGTCATGATCGCCCTGGAGATGTCCACCGAGGACTTACCCGAAAGGATCGTCTTCTGCGATCCGGTCCACATCACGCGCATCGAACCGCTTGACGGAGCAAAGTAGCACCGTGCTTCACAGGTAGCACGACTATACGCTGTGCCGAGAATCCTACCTTGGCACCTGCCAGAGGACCGAGAAGGGATTCTCGGTCCAGCGTGATTCTCTGCCCAGCGTATGAAATGAGACACGGGGCCGATCGGGTAATCGACGACAGGGAATGTCCGTACGATGGGTCCGGGAACCCCTGCCAGCCACTGCACGAGCCGTCGGTTGTCCGTACCCATCGTCGGAGCTAGAATAGAGAAGCATCGGAGTGTTGTAGCGTGGACGAACTCGAAGGCCCTACCACGAGCGAACCGGAACCCGATCTCAGTCCTGAGGCCGAGCTCCCGCCCGGTAACCATGCGTTGGAGATAGCCGCTCGACGCGGCATCGGTCCGTTAAGCCCGTACAGGCGCGAGGTGTGGCACGGAGAGGCCAGACCATGCGTGTCGTGCGGTCAACTCGTGCTCCGTGACGCAACCGAATGTGACTATTGCGGGCAGGACCTTAGTGAGCAGATGCTCGAGAAGATGCGGGCTCATGCCGGGCCCTGGTACGTGCTGGAGCACGTCCGTCCCTTCCCCGGCGTGAGCCTTGAGCGAATCGTCCGCCAGATCCATCGCAGGTTGATCACCGAGACCTCGATCATTCGCGGGCCGTCCACCGACTTTCAATGGCGGTTCGCCGTTGAGGCGCCGGGGCTGTGCCGCTACTTTGGACGGTGCTGGCACTGCCATGGTCAGGTGTCGCCCTCTGACACCTACTGCCAGCATTGTCTAGCGCACCTTTCATTCGAGAAGCCTCGCACACCACCCGCCGTGCCGCCGGGTCCGGGGACCGCACGTCCCCTCACCGAACCCGACGAAACTCTCCCGTCAACCCCTACCGACGAGTTGAAAGAACTCTCAGCCGCCGTCTGTAAAGCGGCGCTGCCCTCGAATGAGGCCGTATGGGACGAACCGCCGCGCATCGCGGGTATTCGGGCCACCTGGGTGGTCGTGGGTTTCCTGATCGTCGTGATCGTCGCCCTGATGTTCCTCACCGGATCCCGCAGCCAGAGCGCAACTCCCGCCCACTCCGCAACACCGGGGATGATCCTGCCGTACTTGCCATAACGTGCATGATTCTCGGCACGCCGGAAGGACCGAGAAAGGATTCTCGGTCCAGCGAGCGGTTCATCTACGAGCGATCCTTCGATCCATCACATATCGGGCGACATATTCCGCAGACATTCACTTGCTTTTCACCGCGACATATTCGACGGTTAAGGATAGCGTCCGGCCGAAGGAGCCGGACTCCGCGCTAACCTTTACGACCTGCGGCCTGCCGCGGGGAGAGGAGCCAAGCCATGAACGGCCAACGGCAGAGAATCATCGAGTTTCTGTGGTCGGACGACGGACCTACGGCGACGGAATACGCCGTGATGCTGGCCATCATTGCGGTAGGCGCTTTAGTTTCCCTGGCCGCCTTCGGCGACCGTATGAATAACCTTTACCTCAATGTTGCCGGTTCGGTCGACGTGTTCTAGGTCGATGGCACGTGACACATTCGTGTCTTACGAAGAATCTCAAGGAATCAAGAAGAATCGTTTGCCCCAGCGGGATTTGTTTCTTACGTTTGAGGTAGTGAAGTTGACGAGACTGTCAAATGCCTTCTTCATGCATAAGCTCGCGCCCTTAGGAGGTTCGAGTTGTCTTGAAAGGGAGGGGCCGGGCCGACACACCGTGCCTGGGTGACCTTCGATTATTCGTAGGGCTGCCAAAGTCAGCCCCCAACAGAAGAGGAGTCAAACTGTGAAGAACTTCCTGAACCGTGCAAAGAGCTTTCTGAAGTCCGAGGATGGTCCCACCGCGACCGAGTATGCCGTGATGCTGGCGCTCATTATCATCGTTGCGCTTGGGGCGATTACCGGGCTCGGCACTACGGTGAGCGCCACCTTTGACAACGTCAAGGGTAAGATCCCGGCCGGCTAAAGCCTGGCCGCGTGACGCTGTGCCCGCTGCGATTCGGCCGGCGGGCTGAAGCTGGGAGGATTCGAGGCCGGTGGGCGCTGCCTTCCATGGCAGTGCCCACCGCCTTGTACTCAAACCGATAGGAGTTTTTCGATGGAGTGGGGCTTCTGGCACGTAATCTGTGCGATCCTCGTTCCCGGTATCCTTCTGGCCTCGTGGATTGACTACTCAGAGCGCCGCGTTCCGAACTGGCTGAACCTGGCGTTGATCGTTACGGGCTTTGTCGCCCAGGGCTGGTTCTTCGGTTCGGCCGGGCTTGTTGTGGGCCTGTGGGGCCTGCTGACCGGTTTCGGGTTGCTGATCGTGCCCTGGCTGATGCACGGAATGGGCGCGGGCGATGTCAAATTGATGGCAGCCATCGGTGTGTGGATGGGGCCCATGCTGACGCTCTACTCATTCGCCCTCGGCGGCATGATCGGTGGCGTCGTCGCAATTGCCATGATCGTTTCGACCGGCCGGCTCCGGATGGCCTGCGCCAATATGGCCGTGATCGTGACGAAATGCTCCACCAGAGGGGCGATGTTCAGCGACTTCGGCTCGGCGCATAGTTTCGGTGCGACCTCTCAGTTGCTTCCTTATGGCGTGCCGCTGACGGTAGGTACGCTCATCATACTTGCGGGGAAGATGTTCGCGTGGTGGGGGATGTAATAATGATGAACGTGAAAGGATGGATCAGGTGGGGCAGGCGTTGTGGGACCGACTTTCCAGTCGGTCTCTTCCACACCGCGAGAGTTGCACGACAGGCTGGAAAGCCTGTCCCACACATGGCTCGGGCGGCTGCGGTGGTCGAGTTCGCGGTGGTCCTGCCGCTGCTTTTGACGATTCTGTTCGGTATCATCGAATATGGGTGGGTGTTCATGGTTCGCCAGACGCTCCAAAGCGCCGCTCGGGAGGGATGCCGCGTGGCGGTCTTGCAGACGTCGGTCACCCCGTATACGGACGTGACCACCCGGATTGACGACGTCATGCAGCCGACGGGGCTGACCAGCTACCAGACCACGATGACCCACGCGACCGTGCCCAATCCCGTGGAGGCGGTCGTGATTACCGTGCCCTATAACGATGTTTCGCTGCTGGGTGGTTTCTTCGGCACATACGACGTCGACCTGACCGGAAGCTGCAGCATGCGAAAAGAGGGCATGTGACGCACGCTTTCGCCGACCACAACCCGGTATCCCTCGAGTCGCGATAGCCCCGCTCGCCGGGGCTACCGCTGTTTACAGCCCTGGGGGCGGCTGTGGCCGACGCTGTGTCGAGAATCCCTTCAGACGCTGTGCCGAGAATACGCTGTGCCGAGAATCCTTTCTCGGCACCTACCAAGGACCGAGAAGCCGCGTAGGGTGGGTCATTGACCCACCTGTTTGTTGGATTGCCGTTTGCTCGTGTCTGGAGAACAGAAGGTGGGTCGATGACCCACCCTACCTCACTGTGCCGAGAATCCTTTCTCGGCACCTGCCAGAGGACCGAGAAGGGATTCTCTGTCCAGCGTACGCCTGCAAATACCGCAAAGATTTTCCTGACCGTAGGTCGAATGCCGTCGAAAACCATCCGATAAACGAACGAGTTTGGAAACACCGGGCGACACCTCGGGTGCGATGGGCTGAGGGGCCGTAAATGAAACATCTCTCCGCCCAACCCACCCGGCGCCATGGTAGGCCCATGACCACAGGGGACGAATGATGAAGGGAAAGGCGATCATCCCGTTGGTGCTCGGTCTGGGGATCGGGCTTGTCACCGTCAAGTTCCTGGTGGACACGATCAGGAAGGCTCAGGCATCCAATCAGTCGCAGGAAACCATCACGGTGATCCGAGCCAGCCAAGACATCGACGCCTACGAGGCGATTACGGCTGATAAGGTCGAGCTTGTCGAAACCGTGGACAGTCTTCTCGCTCCGACGAACGATCGGATTGGAAGCCTGGAGGAGATTGAAGGGCGCGTGGCCGCCAAGGCGATCCCGCAGCGCGCCGCTGTCTTGAAGTCCATGCTCGCACCGGAAGGGACCCCGGCCGGCATGGTCGGACGGATTCCGCCCGGTTTCCGCGCGGTGTCCGTCAAAATCGACGAGGTCACGGGCGTGGCCTTTCAAATTAAGTCTGGGGATTGGGTCGACGTAATCGTCGTGATGGATATCGACAGTTCGACCCGGGGGAGGAAAGAGACGATCGCCGAAGTCATTCTTCAGCACGTGCAGGTTGCGGCGATCGGCCACACCGCAACCGGTCCTACCGCTGAGAGTAAGTCGAACATGAAGCCGGCGAAGTCCGCCACACTCCTGGTGCGTGAAGAGGATGTGCCCAGGCTCCATCTGGCGGGTACGCGTGGCAAGATCACCCTCGCAATGCGAGGCGAGGATGAGCAGATAACGGAGAGGCCCCCGTCCGCCAGACTGGATGAATACGGCCTCCTCGCCGGCGCGCATCCGCAGAAGGCTGAGTCGACCCTGCTCGCGTCATCCGGCTCGACGCCTGCCTGGATGCAGGCGATGGGCAGTCTTCTTGGTGGCATGAAGGGCCAATCCAAACCGCAAGAGCTCCCTGGGGAACAACCGAGTTATGTGCCGCCACCGGGGCCCGAGCCGCACGCCGTGCTCGTCTTTCGCGGTTCGGCAGTTGGCGACAAACCCACAGCCGTGGAGCAGATTACTTTCGAAGACGCGAACTCATCTAAGATCATCGCGGTCACCAATGGGCTCCCGACACGTGCATCCGCTACGATGAGGGAACCACTTGACTCAGGATATTCACGGCGTAACAGCCTCAATCCCAACCCGCGCCGCCCCGATAATAACGAGGAAGAGAAGTCTCTCCCCACCGACGCTGAGTAAGGAGGACGTTGGAACAATGTTTACCAAAGTCACGGACGACGGTCGTACCACCAAGGGTTGCAAGCCCGTGCCCCGCCTGATGGTGGTCGCGATCAGTGTCTTTGTTTTGACGATCGCCGGTTACGCAGCCGGGCAGGAGGGCGAGCGTGCGAAGGAATTCCGTGCGTCAGTTCTCGACTTGTCCACAAGCCGCGAACACATCACCGTTCCGCTCTTTGGAAGCGTGACGGTCGAGACGACCGTCGAGATCACCCGTGCCGACGTCGTCGCCGGGCACATTGCGAACGTTCAGGTCATCAGTCCCAAACGCCTGCTCATCACTGGCCAGCAGTACGGCAGCACCAACCTGGTCCTGCAGGGGACCGGTGACGATCAGTACCTGCTCGCCGTAACCGTTGAGCTGAATGTCGAGCGGCTCAATGAGGCCATCCGTGCCATCGATCCGCAGTCCAACGCGCAAGCCCACTCGATTCTTGGAAACCTGGTACTCACCGGGACGGTCAGCAGCGCGGAGCGCGCCAAACGCGTCACTGAATTGACCGGTCTTTTCCTGCCACCGCCGGTGGCGGGCCGCCCGTCAACTACCGTGCAGAACCACCTCGAGGTGGCTGGTGAGCAGCAGGTTCTGTTGCGTTGTGTGGTAGCGGAGGTGAGTCGTTCGGCCTCGCGCGAACTCGGCATCAACGGTTTCCTCGCCGGGGAGAACTTTCGCGATGCTTTCATCGTCAACCAGTTGGGCGGAATCAACCCGATCAACATAGGCGCTGCCGCCGACGCGCTTGTGACCCGGAACATTCCGTTTCTCACAGGCGAAGACGGCATTCCCATCGGTCAGTCTACGACACTGTCATTGGGGTTCCCGCGGGCTCAGATGCAACTGTTCATCCGGGCGATGGCTGACAACTCCCTGCTGAGCATCCTGGCGGAGCCCAATCTCGTCGCGATCAGCGGGGAGACAGCCACGTTCCTGGCGGGCGGTGAATTCCCCATCCCGGTCCCGCAGGGCAACCAGCAAATCACCATTGAGTTCCGTAAGTTCGGGGTCCGCCTGAATTTCACGCCGGTGGTTGTAGGGCACCAGCGGATCCGGCTGCGCGTGGCCCCGGAAGTCTCCAATCTGGACTACTCGGTGGCCGTCCAGATTGAAGGCTACGTGGTACCCGGTCTGACCGCGCGGGCGACGGAAACCACGGTCGAGCTTGGAAATGGTGAAACCATCGCGATTGCAGGATTACTCAGCGAGGAAATCCGCGGTCTGGCGAGCCGGATTCCCGGCATCGGCGATATCCCCATCCTCGGCGCGCTGTTCCGTTCGGTCAACTTCCAACGTTCGTTGACGGAACTCGTCATCTTCGTGACACCCGAAATCGTCGCGCCGCTCGATGCACATCAGAAGATCACCCTGCCAACCGACGACGTACGGATTCCGAACGACCTCGAGCTGTATACGCTCGGTTTGCTGGAAGCGGCGGACGGTGTGGGATGCGCCGGCCCTTCGTGCGGCGTTGGCGTGGAGGGCGATCCGGGCTCGCTGCTTGACACCGAGCCGGACGAGCTTTCGGTCCATGGCCCATGGGGGCACGCCGGACCTGCCGACACACAGTAGCCGACGCCAGCCTGCGTCGAAAACGAAGGAGGACACCCGTATGACGCCTGCCTGCAAGACATGGAACACCTCTGCTCGTTTGGCCAAGTGTGGTGTGGTTTCCCCAGGTTCTCCGGATGGGGAAAGGCCATCGACTTTGGCGATACTCCAACCCGTCTTCTCTGAGCTTTGGGGGATCTATGATCGTTACATCGCGCAGACGCGTCCGATGGATGTTCCATGGTGGTACACGGAACGCACGATTGTGGGTCATCTTACCGCGGCTGCTTTTCGTGCTGGCTATTCTGCGCTGGAAGAGTACTCGTGCGAGAAAGGGAAGAATCATTCGAAGGGGCGTGTGGACTGGTGGTTGGGAACGCCCGATGGTAAGCGGGACGTGTTCGTTGAAAGCAAGCAAGAATACCTGTCCGCTCATACCGATTGGGCACGCGTAGAAAGTCGGTTCGGCGAGGCGGAAAGGCAGATAGTGGAATATCATCTTGAGACTGACAGCGAGGAATCCTACAAGCTGGCGATGGTGTTTGTCAGGCCGTACTATCAGACCCCGAGAGAGTGGGAGGAGAGGCGTCAACGCTTGCTGGATGGCGCCGAATACCCCGGGAATGCACATTACTACGCTTACTATTGGCTTGAAGAGTCCGATGTTGCTGGGTGTGAATGCAACAAGTACTACTACCCTGGCTTATTCATCTGCTGCAGGCAACTCTGAGCTTTGAGCATCTGCCAAGAGAACGACTCCACCACGCTGCCAGTCACCCGCCGAGTTGTGGTTCCGATATTCTACGCCGCTCCTATCTGACGGATCGAATGACGGATTGAGGTGCCTGCGTGCATGGTAGATTGGCTTCGGTCGCCCCGTTGCCGATAGACACTGTCGATGGGACGCGACGTCAAGTTCATGATTCTCAATGAGCAGTCGAAGTTCGGGGCTGAGCTTCGCGCCATGCTCATGCAGGAGGAGGGGGCGAAGATCGTGGCTGAGGTCGATGAGCCCGCTCTTCTTCTGCAGGTAGTCCAGCAAATCCCCGTTGATATCCTGCTGGTCAACCTTGATCCGTCACCAGAGACGATTCTGCCGCTTGTGGGCGATGTCCTGGCCTCCCACGGCGATCTGGCGGTCTTGGCCGCCTCGGAATCAACGGACGGGCCGCTCATTCTCAAGGTCATGCGGATGGGCATCAAGGAGTTCCTCCCCACGCCCATCGATATCAAGGCCCTCAGGGAGGCGATCGGCAGGGTCGCCCTCAACCGGGTCGAGACGGGGGTGCAGGGCAAGCTGATCACGGTGGTAGGGACGGCCGGCGGGGTCGGCGCGACGATGATCACGACGAATCTCGCGGTGGAGCTGGGAGCGCTCACTGGTGGTCAGGTGACGGTTGTTGATCTCGACTACCGGTTCGGACAGGCGGCCACCCTGTTGGACGTGGATCCGAAGTACACCCTGGCAGATCTGTGCAGCTCGCCGGAAGCGCTGGAACCTTCGGTGGTCAAGCGGGCATTGACAAAACACGATAGTGGCGTGCAGGTTCTGAGCCGTCCCGCTCATCTGGCCGAGGCGGACACGATCACCGCCGCCGCCTGCCTGGGGGTTTTCTCCAACCTGATCCAGTTGAACGAATACGTGATTGCGGACGGGCCGACACGGTTCGACATTGGGGGTAAGTCGGTCCTGGCCTTATCGGATGTGACCCTCCTGGTTGTTCAGCAAATGGTTCCGTGTGTGCGTAACGCGATGCGGATGCTCCAGAGCATGCGCGAAAACGGGTACAACCCCGAGCGTGCCAGGCTCATCTGTAATCGTGTCGGGCGCGGTGCGGGCCAATTATCCGTCGACGACGTGACCGAAACGCTGGGGCTCAATGCGTTTGCATCCATACCGGACGATTGGGAGGCGGTCAGCGGAGCCATCAACCTCGGCGAGCCGCTTCTGACCCATAGTCCGAAAAGCAAAGTCCGTCTCGCGCTTCAGGAAATCGCCGAACGGCTGCACGGCGCCGATTCCGAGACCGATGATAAGGGTACTCGCAAGCCGAGTTTGATCGGTCGGATCTTCGCCGGCGGCTGATCCGACAAGGATGAAGGATGAAGGCGGAAGGATGAAGGATGAAGGCGGACCTGTCTGTGTGAGTACACGCACAGGCAGAAGGATGAAGACGGAAGGATGAAAACCGGGGAGTCGCTTCTATTTATCCTTCATCCTTCACCTTTCATCCTTGTTCTGGGAGTACGCGCATGTTTGGAAAGCGGATGCCCGGCCAGGTAGCGCCGCCACCTCAGTCGGCGCAGACGCCAGCCACACCGGCGCAGACGCCTGGTCCGTCGACCTCACCCGCTGCGCCCGAAACGGTGAGCCGGGCCGTGACGGCCCGGCTCTCTCAACCGGTCCCGCCTGTGAAGCACAAGGCATCCAAGGACAAGATCGAGCAGTTCAACGCGCTGAAGATGCGGCTGCACCGCAAACTCATCGATCAGCTCGATCTCGCCCGCATGGTCGGCGACGACGATACCCTGCGCGAACAGGTCAAAGAGCTGGTCTCCCATTTGGCGGACCAGGAAAACACGCTGCTGAATTTCAATGAGCGCCAGAGGCTGATCGCCGAAGTTCTTGACGAGACGTTCGGTCTCGGACCGCTGGAGGTGCTCCTCACCGACCCGTCGATCAGCGACATTCTCGTCAACGGCCCCAAGCAGGTCTATGTCGAGCGGCGCGGCAAACTGGAAATAACGGAGGTGGAGTTTCGTGACAACGCTCACCTTATGCACGTGATCGACAAAATCGTCAGTGCCGTCGGGCGGCGATGTGATGAAACCTGCCCGTTGGTGGACGCCCGCTTGGCTGATGGAAGCCGTGTCAACGCAGTGATACCTCCACTGGCGATCGACGGCGCGAGCATGTCCATTCGTCGGTTCGGCACCGACCCGTTGACCTGGGACGATTACATCAACTTCAAATCAGTCACGCCGGAGATGCGCGACTTTCTGGCCGCAGGCATCGAAGCCCGCCTGAACGTCCTGGTCGTGGGCGGCACCGGATCAGGTAAGACGACCTTGCTCAACAACCTCTCGACCTTCATCCCCCACACCGACCGGGTTGTGACCATCGAAGACGCGGCGGAACTCCAATTGCGACAACCGCACGTGGTCCGGCTCGAGACCCGACCCGCCAACATCGAAGGGAAGGGACGGATCATGATCCGGGATCTGCTCATCAACAGTCTGCGTATGAGGCCGGACCGGATCGTCGTCGGCGAGTGCCGGGGACCGGAAACGCTGGACATGCTGCAGGCCATGAACACCGGTCACGACGGATCGCTCACCACGATTCACGCGAACACCACCCGCGACGCCGTCGCAAGGGTTGAGACCATGGTCATGATGGCGGGGTTCGAGCTGCCCGTCCGAGCCATCCGTCAGCAATTTGCCTCCGCCATCAACATCATCGTACAGGCACAGCGGCTCACCGGCGGTGCCCGGAAGGTGGTCAGCATCACCGAAGTGACGGGGCTCGAGGGAGATGTCATCACGATGCAAGACATCTTCGTATTCGAGCAACTGGGGGTGAACGACGAAGGTCACGCCTACGGGCAGTTTGTGGCCACCGGAATCCGCCCGTCCTTCCTGGAGCGCCTCAGGGCCTCGGGTTGCGAGCTCGATCCGGAGATGTTCACACGGCGTGTGCTCCTGACGGACGGATGCGAATGAAGAATGAAGGATGAAGGATGAATAGAAGCGACATAGTACCGTTGCTGGCTGAGTCCACCGGGCTGATGGTCTACGTCCTTCCGGTGGTCGGATCGATGCTGCTTTTCTATGGTATCTACCAGGTGGTTGTCGAGAGCAAGGCCTCCAGCCGCCGGAAGGTGCAGGAGCGTTTGCGTGGCGAGCATCGCCAGCGGGAGAAGATAACGGCCACCATTCTGCGGCGCGGCGCGATCGGCCAGTCCGCGACCTTCGCGGACTCGATAATCGGGAAGTTCAAGTTCGTCCCCAAGCTGCAAACCCTGCTCGACCAGGCGGACGTTAATTGGTCAGCGTCGCAGACCATGCTGAACCTGTGCGGCCTGGCCCTGCTCGCGACCATCGGGTTGTTGGTCATGGACGTTTCCCCCTTTGCTGCGATTGGATGCGGCGCCGCCATCCTCGTGCTGCCTCTTGTATGGCTCAACTTCAAACGCAAACGGCGGATGACGAAGCTCACGACTCAGTTGCCCGATGTGTTTGAGATGATGGGCCAGGCGTTGCGGGCCGGACAGTCCCTCCCCGGGGCCATCCAGCTCGTCTATGAGCAGATGCCGTCTCCGATCGCCACGGAATTCGCGCAGGTGTATCACGAGCAGAACCTCGGGGTGAAGGTGGAGGATGCGCTGAAGTCCATGGCAGACCGCGTTGACTCGCTCGATGTCCGGTTCTTCGTAACGGCCGTGATGATCCAGCGCCAAACGGGCGGTGACCTTGCGGAGGTGCTCGACAATATCAGCGGGGTCATCCGAGAGCGAATCGAGCTGGGGGGGTTGGTCCGCGGGCTCACTGCAGAGGGGCGGCTTTCCGGCTGGGTGTTGTTTGCTTTGCCGGCGGTCGTCTTCGTGGCCTCGATGTACCTGAATCCCGATTACGCCAACGTCCTCCTCGAGGATCCAACGGGGCAGATCATGCTCATGGCGGCCCTTGGGATGCAGCTTATGGGCATCGCGATGATTCGATGGATTGTCAATATCAAGGTGTGACCAATGACGTATTACCTGCTCAGCGGTTTGATCGTGATCAGCATCGCGCTGGTGGTGTACGCCCTGTGGCCCTCACCGGATGAGGAGGGCGACACGATAAAACGTCGGATGGCCGGGCGAAAAGCCCAGAGCGAGGCCGGTGCGATCCGCGAAAAGGCGAAGAGCTCGGTGGCGAAAAGGGTCATGAGGAAGGTGGCCCCGATCGCCATCCGTCCGTCGATGAAGCAAGATGCGGAGGAGATGTCGAAGCTCCGCATGAGGCTCGCCACAGCGGGTTTTCGCGGCGAAACGACGCCCACCACCTTCCTGGCGAGTAAGACGGTTGTGGCGGTCTGCCTCGGCGTGGCCGCTCTTGCCTATGCCTGGACGAATGGATACTCCCTGCCCGCCGTCGCGGGAATCGCCATGATCGGCGCGGGGGTTGGTTTTTTGGCGCCCGATCTCTGGCTTAGCTCAGCCACGTCCAAGCGGAAAGAGCAGATTCGCCTCGGCCTGCCCGATACGCTCGATATGCTGGTCATCTCCGTCGAATCGGGTCTCGGCCTCGACGCGGCGTTCCAACGTGTCGGCGACGAAATGAGCAACGTCCACCCTTCCCTGTCTGAAGAACTCCAACTTGTCACGCTCGAAACCCAGATGGGGATCCCACGCTCCGAAGCACTCGTCAACTTCACGAGCCGGACCGGGCTCGACGAGGCCCGGTCCCTTGTGGCCATCATCAACCAGGCCGAGCGATTCGGCACGAGCATTGCTCGCGCCCTGCGCAACCAATCCGACGCCCTTCGCGTCAAGCGCCGCCAGGCCGCCGAAGAGCGCGCCCAGAAAACAACGGTCAAACTGATGGCACCGTTGATCCTGTTCATCTTCCCCGCCATTCTCGTGGTGCTGGCCGGACCCGCCGCGCTGAAGATGATTGAAGCTCTAAGCAACACCCCTGGTTTGCTCTGAAGGCGGAATGGTGAATGGTGAATTCCGCCTTCCGCCTTCCTCCTTCCTCCTTCATCCTTTCTCTGATACAATGGATCCTGATGTGTTGGGATTCAGGATTCAAACCGCGCCTGCGACCGGTGGAGGCCTTTCCGCTGCCTGATGGCGACGGCATGCAGGTGGGCGTTCGTGACCAGAGCGGTCTGTCTGACGTGGTGCTGACGGTGTCGGAGCCGGCCCTTCACATCATGGCCCTGATGGACGGCGCAAATAGCTGCGAGGGCATCCGGCGCAGGTTTGACGTGTGCTTCGGCCAGTTGCTTTCAGTCGACACGCTTCAGCGCATGTTGGATGCGTTGGAGCAGGCACACCTGCTTGAAGGACCGGGGTTCGAAGCCTATTACCAATCTCGCCTGGATGCGTACCG
This sequence comes from Phycisphaerae bacterium, assembly GCA_049644045.1. GTDB lineage: Bacteria > Planctomycetota > Phycisphaerae > UBA1845 > UBA1845. Next base: position 23,368 of record JBARRC010000083.1, on the reverse strand, counting down.
GAGTTCAGGTACACGGGACATGCCCCATGCGGGTATGCTTGGGATCGACGGCTCGGGCGATCTTTTTGAGGAGATGCTCAATGGTGCGGGGCAGCCCGTGCCGCCCGGGCCGGTAAGAGGCCTGGTCGTTCCGCATCTTGATTACGCGCGCGGTAAACCTTGCTATGCGGCGGCGTACGGAACGCTCCGCACGCACCCGAAGCCCGACCGTGTGGTCATCCTCGGGACGAACCATTTCGGTCGATCCTCGTCCGTCGTCGCGACCGTCAACGACTTCTCGACGCCACTGGGTACGACGCGCACCGACGTGGCGTTCCTCAAACGGTTGGAGGCGCAATGTGGTGACCTGCGGGCCTACGAGCTTGACCATTTGCGCGAGCATTCAATTGAATTGCAGGTGGCCTGGCTGCAATATCTTCTCGACGCCGATTCGTTCGAGATGGTGCCGTTTCTGTGTCCCGACCCGTGTGGTCTGACGGGGACCGCCCCGTGCGACGGGAACGGCGTGGATCTGCAAGATTTTGCACGGGTGCTTGGCGACCTCATCGCGGAGGATGACCGCGACACCCTGATCGTGGCCGGGGCGGATCTCAGTCACGTGGGAGCGGTCTTCGGCGACAAGCGGAGGCTGGATGACGCTTTTCTGGAGGAAGTCCGGGAGGTCGATGCACGCGTGCTGAACCAGCTTACGGTCAATGACCCGGTGGCGTTCCTTAGCGGCGTGGCCGGCGACGACAACGCCACCCGCGTCTGCAGCGCGGGCTGCATCTTCGCGCTGGCTACAGCCCTTCCGCAGGCCACAGGTACGGTCCTGCGGTATCATCAGGCCGTGGATCAGCCGTCGCAGACGTGCGTCACGAGCGCCGCCGTTGTGTTCACCTGATTGGTGCATGAGCGAACACTCGTTGTACCGCCGGATTATCGCAGGGGAGGCGGGCTTGTGGGTCTTCCCCGTGCGAGCGATGTTGCGCGTCCTGGAAGGGCTTTATGCCCGTGGTGTCGCGCTCCGCAACACCCGCTACGACCGCAGCGGGCCTCGGGCTGTCCTCGATATTCCCGTCATCAGCGTCGGCAACCTCACCGTCGGGGGCACCGGCAAGACACCATTCGTCATCGAACTGGTCAAGCGCCTCGACCGCATGGGCTTAAGCCCCGCGGTCGTCTCGCGCGGCTACAAGGCTGCTGAAGGGCAACCCAACGACGAAGAACGCCTGATCCGCGAGAGCTGTCCGAGCGTTGTCTGCATTTGTGATCCGGACCGGGCAGCCGCGGGGCAGTTCGCTCGCACCAAATTCGGCGCGGACGTGATCGTACTCGATGACGGGTTTCAGCACCGTCAGCTCGCCCGCACGCTCGACATCGTCCTGATCGACGCGACCTGCCCGTTTGGCTTCGGGCATCTGCTGCCTCGGGGCCTGCTGCGTGAACCGGTGGGATCGCTGCGCCGCGCCCAGATCGTGGTTTTGACCCGTTGCGATCAGGTGTCCAGCGCGGCACTCTCCCGGGTCGAGGCGCGGCTGCGAAACGTGGAATGCGGAAGGGGGAAGGCGGAAGACGGAAGACGGAATTCATCATTCACCATTCCGCCTTCACCATTCACCATTCTGCAGTGCACTCACCGTGTCACTTCGGTCGACCGGCTCGATGACACGCCTTTGGCAAGCCCACTTGAAGGTAAGCGGGCCGTTGTCTTTGCCGGGATCGGACATCCGGGCGCGTTCTTGACGACGGTGCGCTCCCTGGGGGTCGAGGTGGTGGGGCAACGCTTTTGGCCGGATCATCACCGCTACACACCTCGCGACATCAGTACCCTACGCCGGCCTGGGCGTTTCCCGCCGCATGACCTGCTCATCACCACGGAAAAAGACGCAGTTAAGCTCGTCGCGCTGGACGGGGTCGATCTGACGGGTGTGGCCGTCGTCAGGGTTGCGATCGACTTCAAAGGCGACGGCGGTACAATGTTGCAGACGGCGCTGGAGAGGGCGCTGGGCAAGAGTTAGAACCGTATGACGCGACCCTATAAACCGATCGACCTGAGCCGGATCAGCACATATAGCGCTGAGCTCCGCCGGCACAAAGCAAGCGTCAAGACCGTGGTATCACTCCCAGCGCCCGGCGCATCGGCTGTAGAGTTACTTGCTTCCTGGCCCCACTACCTGGGGGCCGCTTCTTTCCGTCGGGTCGTTTCCGCGATCGTAGAGGCGGTCCGGCATGATCGACCTGTCGTCGCCGCCTTCGGTGCCCACGTCATCAAGGTCGGCTGCGGACCCGTTCTCATTGATTTGATCCGCCGTGGTGTGATCAAAGCCATTGCCTGCCACGGGGCCTGCGCGATCCACGACGTGGAGCTGGCGACGCTTGGCGAGACCAGTGAAGAGGTGGCGGAAACGATCCGCAACGGGACGTTCGGGATGGTCGCGGAGACGATGGCGTTTTTCGACGAGGCCGCCGCCTACGCCAGGCGCGAATCGATCGGTCTCGGTGCGGCCGTCGGTCAATGCCTCATCGATCAGGAGGCACCCTTTCGAGATGCCAGCGTTTTCGTCGCGGCGCGCGAAGCGGCGATTCCCGCATGCGTGCATGTGGCGCTGGGAACGGACACGGTCCATGTCTCCGGTCAATCGGATCCGTCGGCGCTGGGGGCGGCATCGATGCATGATTTTCGGCTGATTTGTGATGTCGTTTCCGACCTCGGAGCTGCAGGCGAGCCGCGGGTTGGTGGTGTGTGGCTCAACATCGGCTCAGCCGTCGTCCTGCCGGAGGTCTTTTTGAAGGCTGTTTCGGTCGCCCGCAATCTGGGGGCTGACCTTGATGCCATGACGACGGCGAACTTCGATATGATTCGTCACTACCGGCCGCACCAGAACGTCGTGACGCGCCCCGTCATGCCGGGTCGCGGGCACGAGGTGATCGGCCATCATGAGATTCTGCTGCCGCTCCTAAGGCAGGCTGTGATCGAAGAGCTTGCAGCCACGACGAAACGATGAAGACGACGGCTGTATTCCTCGACCGCGACGGCACCATCATCGAGGACCTCGGGTATATCGGTGATCCCGACGAGGTGCGATTGATCCACGGCGCCGCCGACGCCATCCGTCGTTTTTCGCAGGCGGGGCATCTGGTCGTCATTGTGTCCAACCAGTCGGGCGTTGCCCGCGGGTTCTTTGATGAAGCGGCTCTATCACAGGTACATTCACGACTTGAAGCGTTCCTTCAGGCTGAGGGCGCGCGGCTGGATGGTGCCTATTACTGTCCGTATCTTGACGGTCCGGAGGCCAAGGTCGACGCGTATCGGAGTGACAGTGAGCTGCGCAAACCGAAACCGGGCATGCTGCTGCAAGCGGCCCGTGAGCTGAACATCGACCTGTCGCGGTCTTGGATGATCGGTGATTCGCCCTGCGACGTCGAAGCGGGGTCTCGTGCGGGGTGTCGAACGATCTTGATTGGACGGGACGGGTCAGCCGGTGATGACGCGGCTGTGACGGCTACGCACACGGTGGGGAGCCTTCTCGAGGTGGCTGCGATTCTGGAGCGTGACGTGAAACAAGATCGCGAGGAAAAACCGGCTGCGACCGCCTCCACGCGCGATGACGAAGTGGTAAGCATTCTGGGCAGGATTCATGGCCTGCTTGATCGTACGCAGCGCCAGCAACGTCAGCAGGATTTCTCGTTACTGCGATTGTTTGGTGCGCTGCTTCAGATGTTTGCGGTGGTGGCCGCGTTGTGGGGGGTGCTCGGCCTTCTTGACGAGCGGGCGGCGCCGGCCACTGCACGGTTTGCGCTCGCCTGCTTCCTCCAGCTCGCTTCGATCAGCGCTTTCGCCATCGACCGCTTTCGCTAGAGGTCCGTGCGCGATCTTGCAACGCAGTCGAGCCGCGGGCTTCAGCCCGCGCGGTGAATCAACCAGCCGGTTCTCGCACACACGCACAGGCATATAGCACGGCACGCCGCGGGTTGGCAACCATGATGGACGTCGGTCACAACCATGGATAACCCCAAACAGCCCCGAGCACGAGTTGGATCCACAGCCTCGACCAGCGCGCGGGCGGGTAAGCTTAGCCGATGGATCATCGGCGGCATGATCCTATTGTGGCTGACGGCCATTCTGTCGCGAAACGTGATTCGCGCTCACTGGTGGGCCCACCAGCTTGCCGCAGCGGAGTCACCGAACGCACGTCTGGGGTATTTTTACCGGCTTGCAAGCCTGGGCGATACAGCCGTGCCGGCCGTTTCCACGCTGTTGGCAAGCGATGACGCAGGGCTTCGATCCTTTGCGGTCGCTGTGCTTCACCACGCGCCCGGCGATCGGACCTTTCAGCGATTGATGCAAGCCTCCCGTGACGTAGACCTCGACGTGTGTCGACTCGCGGTCCAGGGCCTGGCGATGCGCCGGGAGAAGCGGAGTGTCAGTGATCTGGCGTCGATCGTGGCGGCGAGCGACGAGCGGCGGGCGATGATCGCAACCGCCGCCCTCGCTGACGTTGGTTCCGAACCGGCTAAGCGGGCGCTCATCGATCTGTTGCGATCCAGCCCACACCCCGGCGTGCGCGTCGAGGCCATCGAGGGTCTCGAAACGCTACGGGCGCGGGGAGCAATCGAACCGTTGATCGACGCGCTGAACGATGACGCGGCTTTCGAAGGAGTGACAGAGCGTGGCATGACGGCGGTGCGCGCGTTTGAAGCCGTCAGGGCGGATCTTGCCCGTTCGTCGGATCGGCCGGAAGCGGTTTCCCTCCATGTTGAGGACCGCCACGTCGTCTGGAGAAGCGCACGACGAGCGCTGCGGACCATCACCGGTCACTCGTTTGACTTCACAGAAGCGGCGGTAGCCGACCGGATCACTGTTGCGAAGACCTGGCGCGACTGGTGGCGCAGCAAGGCAAACGAAAACATTACTTCAACGCCGTGACACCGCGACGTCACGGGTACACCCTCGCTAAACACGTACCGTCACGGTGTCGCGGAATGGAGCCGGCGGACAGACGCAACGGGCGACGGCGAAACCAGGAGGTCTTGCCGCCGCCCGTTGTCTTCAGATCATTTGCGGCCAGGCCGTGGCGAGCAGGCCAAGCATGTGACATCGGCTATTCGGCCGGTGTCAGACCATGCCCTTAAGACCCTTCAACGGCAGCACCTTGACGACGTTGCGGGCGGGTTTGGCCTTGAACATCATCTCCTCACCGGTGAACGGGTTGGTACCCTTGCGCGCCTTCGTCGCCGGTTTGCGCACCACCTTGATCTTCATGAGCCCCGGAACGGTAAAGACGCCCGGTCCCCGCTTGCCGAGATCCTTTTTGATCATCTCGGCTAGACCATCGAAGACGCAGGCCACATCCTTTTTCGACATGTCGACGTAATCAGCCAACCCGCCGAAAACCTCCGTCTTCGTTCGTGCCTTTGCGGCTGCTTTGGCAGCCATCTTCTTTGCCATAAAGACTTCCTTTCAGTAAACACACCAATCCATGGCCGATCCGCGGAAGAATCTACGGTTGTCGGCACTGAGAATCAAGCATTTTTTCCCTATAAATATGCTAATTTGCGTTCAAAAACCGCCTAAAACAGGGCAGAACCCGCCGATTTGTCGGTTTTCACAGGCCGCCGAGCCGTAAGCCGAGCCGCGGGCTTTAGCCCGCGCGGTGCCGTGGGTGACGAAGTTGCTTCAGAGTGCGAAGTCCCGCGCAGGCTGAAACCTGCGGCTCAGATAGGTCTGCGCAGGCAGAAACCTGCGACTTAGATAGGTCCGCGCAGGCTGAAACCTGCGGCTCAGATAGGTCCGCGCAGGCTAAAGCCTGCGGCTCGCCTCGGATGGGTGCGGGACCGGTTTTCTGGTTTGTGGGACCGACTTTCCAGTGCTCTGTTACACCTCAACTGAAGGGTGGCATGCCCAAGCCTGTCGAAGACGGGCGCCGGCATGTTGAACGCTGCCACCAAGCATGTCCGACTCATGGCGGCGCTGCGCTTGGCCATGCCACCCACAACGTTTCATCCATCATTTGACGTGTCACAGAGCACTAGTCGGTCATTGCCGGCTCGAGAACGCTGCTCGACAGGCTGGAAAACCTGTCCCACACTCGACAGGCTGGAAAGCCTGTCCCACATGCGCTTGCAATGGGTTCCTACACTCGCCGGGTGATCCACCATTGGCCGAGGAGGATGGTGAGCAAGGTCAGGGCTGCGCCAATGCCGCCGATGCGCAGGCGCTCGGAAAGGTTGATGGGCCGGCCGGTAACGTCGCAGGAAACAAGCTCGATACTCGCCGCATCCGCCGCTGACAATCGTTTGGCGGCAAGATCACGGAGTCGATCCTCAATTTGAGTCGCGTCGGTTCGGGCAAACTCCAATCGGCTGGTGGCGACCTCCGCTCGCAGGACGGTGCGAAGGAACGCCTCGGAGGCTTCCGCGCCGAGGTTCAGCTCCTCCTGCAGGGCGAGTAGTTCGTCGACGGTCTTGTTGGTGGCCGTGCGCGCCTGATCGATGAACCGCTCCGCCTCGATCAGCTTCTCTACGCGGCGCTTTTTGGCATGCTCCGTGGCTTTTGCCTGAAGTTGTTCCTCGATCGTCCGGATGCGATCCTGCGACCGGCGTCGCAGTCCCCGGGCGCTTTTGATCGCGGCGTCAAGCCGGAAGTTGTCGGGCGTCTCGATCGCACCCGCGGCGAACTCGAACCGGTGGTGGGCCGCCTGCACGGTCTGGAAAGCGCGCATCAGGTTGGATTGGAAAACGTGATGCCGCGCGGTGTCACGCGGGTCCGCGCCGACGGCGTGGACCTGTGACCGCATGGTCGAGAGGCGTCTGGCCATGTCGAACAAAAAGTCATTGAGGTTTCGCCGAAGACGCTGATAAATATCCAGCACTTCCCCGCTCATCGGATCGACCTCGAGTCGCTTAAGCAGCATGAATTCACGGTCCCACGTCTCGTTGAATTCCTCGAGTGCGTCCTTGTATTCTAGCGCAGTGCGCGACAACTTTTTGGCATTCCGCGGTTCTTCTTGCGGCGTCCCGCGCTCATTATGACGAGAGGCGATTTCGATCAGGTCGTCGGCGGTGAGGATGAGTTGTTCAAACGGCCCGGATGATTCCTGCCAGACCTCAAGCATATGCAGCTTGAGTTCGGTAAGATTGACGGCGAGCTCGCGCAAGTCCTGTTGTAAGGCGCGGTCGGTGTGAAGTGTCATATGCCGCTGCTCGCTGGTGACAAGCCCGTGCGTTGGTCCGTGCTCCGATCGCAGCCGGGTGAGACCCGCTGAGACCTCGGCCAGTTGCTCGTGTGCGGTGGCGAAGTTCGACCGGAGGGCTTGCCAGCGGTTAATCAACCACTCGCGATGCTCGGAAGGATCGGTGTCCGGTAGTGCCGCGATCGCGGCGTCGACCTGGGCGTGCGCCTCGTTGAACCGCGTCTGCAACTCGGCGAGATACTCGGAGAGAATGGCCTCGGTTTGGGTGGGCGTCGCGCGGGTTTTGGCAGACATCGCCTGCATTTTCGCGCGGTAGCCTTCCGCGATACTGCGTGCACTATCGACACCGGCCTTGCGATCGGACGTGGTCAAAGAGATGCGCAACAGGCCTTTATCGGGGGAATCGACCAGCCAGCGGCGCGGGGCGACACCGGCCTCGGTCAAGGTGGGCACGCGGTCCCACAAGTAATCCAGCAACTCCTTGCGATAAGCCGCACACTGCGCCGCCGATCCGTCACCCGCAATGCGCAAGGTCGCCGTGCAACGGTACTCGAACCTACCCGCAAGCGTCAGCGCGATCCCCATGACGATCGCCGCGATCGCAGCCAGCAGGAAGCTCAACCGACGCCGCGGCGGGCGCTGCTCAGCCGCGACCCGGGCGTAGTGATCGCCGGCCGCCGATAGTGCCGTAAGGGCCGAGGTGTTGCCGGGGGCCGCGCTGCGATTCGCTCGCCGCGCGGTTCGCGCCGCGTGTCGCAAAGGTCGCTCGGTAGGCGTGACGTACGGTTTCAACGTCCTATGTCCTCAAGAGCGCGTCGATTCGAGCTCGATCTTCCTCCGTGATGCTCCAGCCGACTCCGCCGACGTTCTCCAAAACCTGGGAGGGGCGTTTTGCGCCGATAATCGGCGCCGTTATACCCGGACAGGTCATCGTCCAGTTGATCACAAGCTGTGCCACAGTTCTGTCATAACCGCTCGCCATCTTCTTGAGTTCGTCAACGACGCGGAGGTTACGCCGATACCGATCCCCGAGAAACTCGGGGTCGCCCGCGCGGATGTCCGCGAACTTGCTGTCCGCGTCGAACTTGCCGGTGAGCAGCCCCTTGGCGAGCGGGCCGTAGGAAATCACACCGATGCGATGCTCGATGCAATAGGGGAGTAGATCCTCAGCGGCTCGCAGGTGGAGCATCGAAAACGGCGGTTGCAACGAGTGGATGGGGCCGAATTCCCGGGCGGCCGTGATCTGTTCGCAACTGAAGTTTGACACGCCGATGGCACGGATCTTACCCTGCTTTAGCAAGCTGGTCAGCGCCTCCATTGTTTCCCGGATCGGAGTCTCGGGATCAGACCAGTGGCACTGATAGAGATCGATGACGTCGGTGCGAAGACGCCGCAGGCTGCCCTCGCACTCGCGAAGAATGCTCTCGCGGGCCAAACATCGCGGCGGCAGCTCCTCTTTCCTCTTTGGAAAGAGTAACCCACACTTGGTGGCCAGAATCACGTCGCTTCGTCGACCTTGGATGGCTTTGCCGACAATCTCCTCACTATGCCCGAGGCCATAGATTGGGGCCGTGTCGATCAGGTTGATGCCGCAGTCGAGTGCCTGGTGGATGCATGCGATAGCTTCGCGGTCATCGACATGTCCCCAGATTCCGATGTCCCCGCCCATCGCCCACGTGCCCAGCGCAATCCTGGATACTTCCAATCCGCTCTCACCAAGGGAATGCCGTTGCATGGGTGATTCCCTCCTGATCCGTGCGATACGCTCACTTGCAAGAGAAGGTCCCAAGCGAGCAGGGGCTACCCGCATCCAACAAAGTCAGCCTTATTATCCACTGTAAGCGGTTCGCCGTCGACAGCCTTCTTTTCCACCGCTCACCTTGCCGATAATCGTTGGACGCGACAATGTGGAGAATGCTTGCGATACCGGCTGACCGCAAGAGCTGCGATTCACTGGAATAAGCTGTCCGCCGCCCCGGGTCGCGGCCAATTTAAACTGTAGCGGACATTTTGCGACTCTCGCAGGTTCTTGGTTTGGTTTTGGTGTTGTTTTGCATTTGACAGGATCGTCCGATCTTCTATACTTGCGAGGCTCTGGGTGTGGATACACCGGGAGTCTGCTCGTACGTGGCCAGCGGATTGCAGTTCGGTCGGGATGCGTGATTCCGGATTACGCTGTGAAGCGTATCAGTCTGGGTATGGGCCGATAGCTGCGACGGTGGATGATCTATGCGGTCGGTCTTATGGCAACCACCGATTTACGCCGCTGCTGTAGCTCAGCCGGTAGAGTGCGTCCTTGGTAAGGACGAGGTCACGGGTTCGATTCCCGTCAGCAGCTATGTGGTCCGTGGTTACGGGCGTCGAAGGTTGGAGGCGCTCACACGGGGCGCCGCCTGCTAGGTATCGAAGAGATCAGGATTACTCGGAATGTATTGTTGCTGACGAGCGTCAGGTTGATGGCAGCTCGGGCAGGGAGATGAACAGGGATTACAACGATGACGCTCAACATTGTTGGCGTCTGAGCGAGTGGAGGTACGCACCGGATGGCCAAGGAAACATTTGAAAGAACGAAACCCCATGTCAACGTCGGTACGATCGGTCACGTGGATCACGGCAAGACGACGTTGACGGCGGCAATGACCGCGGTGCAGGCCCGCAAGAATCTGGCCACCTTCAAGTCGTACGATGAGGTGGCCAAGGCGTCGGAAAAGCAGGGCCGGCGTGACGCGACCAAGATCCTCACGATTGCCACGTCGCACGTGGAATACGAGACGGAGAAACGCCACTACGCCCACATCGACTGTCCCGGGCACGCCGATTATGTCAAGAACATGATCACCGGCGCCGCTCAGATGGACGGTGCGATTGTGGTGGTCTCAGCGGCCGACGGCCCCATGCCGCAGACGCGTGAGCACATTCTTCTGGCTCGCCAGGTGAACGTGCCCTGCCTCGTTGTCTTTTTGAACAAGATCGACCTGGTCGACGACCCGGAGCTTCTGGAACTCGTCGAGCTGGAGGTCCGTGAGCTGATGAGCAAGTACGAGTTCCCGGGCGATGATATCCCCGTGATTCGCGGGTGTGCCTCCGCCGTCCTCAAAAATCCGGACGATCCTGAGCACAGCAAATGTATCCACGAACTGATGGATGCGCTTGATGAACACGTTCCTTTGCCGGAGCGGGACATTGACCAGCCGTTCCTCATGTCCATTGAGGACGTCTTTAGTATCAAGGGGCGCGGTACGGTGCCGACCGGTCGTATTGAGCGTGGGCAGATCAAAGTTGGGAACGAAGTCGAGATCGTTGGTCTCACGGAAACCCGAAAAACGACGGTTACCGGCGTGGAGATGTTTAACAAGACACTGGATCACGGGGAGGCGGGCGACAACGTCGGCTGTCTGCTTCGTGGATTGAAGAAGGATGAGGTGGAGCGTGGTCAGGTGCTGGCCGCTCCGGGCTCCATCACGCCCCACACCAAGTTCGAGGGGCAGGTCTACGTCCTGACCCAGGAGGAGGGTGGGCGCCACACCCCGTTCTTCAACGGCTATCGTCCTCAGTTTTACTTTCGGACCACAGACGTGACCGGCGGATTGACGCTCAAAGGGGCCGAAATGTGCATGCCGGGCGATAATATCGCCATGGAAATATCGCTCGGTAAGCCAATCGCGATGGAGCAGGGTTTGCGGTTTGCGGTTCGTGAGGGCGGTCGCACGGTCGGATCGGGCGTTGTCGCCAAGGTGATCGAGTAGTTGGCCGGCACCGGTCCCATTGTCGACATGGATGTAAGCGAGCATGGCTAAAGCGGCAAAACGCGAGTTCGTGTGGCTTCAGTGCAAGGAGTGCAACGATCTGAACTACCGCACGAGTGTCAACGTCATGGGCGGAACGCCGAAGCTGGAGCTTTCGAAGTTCTGCAAGCGGCAGCGCAAGCACACGCTCCATAAGATCAAGAGGAAATAGCCTTTGACCGTCAGTGGTGGACAGGTCGCTTAGGAGCGTAGCTCAATTGGCAGAGCACCGGTTTCCAAAACCGGCGGTTGGGGGTTCAAGTCCCTCCGCTCCTGTCGTACGTAGCGGATATTCCGTGGGGCGGCTTCAAGCCGGGGTCACGGGGTGCTTGGTGGGAATCGACACAAGGCGAGAGTATGACGCAACGTGATTCGACAACCGTGGCGGGGGAACGGCAACCACGCCGCTCCGCACGCGACGGATCTGGCAATCGTTCCGAGCACAACCAGCGCGGTGGTTCCGGGGGTGGTCCGTCCAGGCCGACCGCGCGAGGTGTCGGCGGCGGTGGGGGATTCTTTGCCCAGTACAAGCCCGAACAAGGCAATTGGACGCGCCGGGGCACGTTCATCGGTTTGGGGTTGTTGGTCGCGTGGGGGGCGAAGTTCCTCTATGACCAGCTCGCGATCTACGAAGGGGATGAGGCCTGGCGGCTGCTGATCACGACGGGCATCCCGATTTTGTTTGCCGTCGTACTCGGTGCCATCGCCTGGCGGCTATCCTTCGTAAGCCGGAATAGTAGCGACTTCATGATCGCCACCGAAGGTGAGATGAAGAAGGTAAGCTGGTCGAGCAAGGCCGAGGTGATCGGCTCGACGAAGGTCGTGATTATGTTCACCGTGCTGCTGGCCTTGCTGTTGTTCATCGTGGACATGGCTTTTCAATTTATCTTCCGCTCCATCGGCGTGCTGAGAGTATGACGGACACGAAGTCGACATCACCGGACCGGGAGTCGACACCGCCGGAGACGGCGGCTTCGACCGTGGTGTCCGCGCCAGGGATGAAGTGGTACGTCCTCCGCGTCGCTTCGAACAAGGAGGAGCAGGTGTGTGAGGCGCTGCTGCGAAAAGTCAAGATCGAAGGTCTGGAAGATCGCATCGGCCGAATCCTCGTCCCCACACTGAAAGAGAAGCGCATGAGAGGGGGCGTCCTTAAGATCGTTGAGCGCAAGCTCTACCCCGGTTATGTGTTCGTGGAGATGGCTTGTGAGGAGGACGGGTCGATCGCCGAGAGCGTGTGGTTTTTGATCAAAGAAACGACCGGCGTCGGCGATTTCATCGGCTCGGACGGCAAACCCACCAGCATGCCCGAGCATGATGTCGTTCAGATGCTGGCGGCTTCGGAGAAGGCGGAAGAGGATCCCGGCCTCAGTGGTCTGAACATCAACAAGGGCGACCAGGTCAAGATCACCGATGGTGCGTTTGAAAGCTACGAGGGTGAGGTCGAGTCGGTCGATGAACGACGCGGTATGGTGAATGTGATTGTCTCAATCTTTGGCCGAATGACACCTGTTGAGGTGGGTTATTGGCAGTTGGAGAAGGTGGAATAGCCGGACCGGCTTCTTTCGTGGATCGTGCAGGTTTTTTGAAATTCTAGGACGGCGGGTGCTGTGGCAAAGAAGGGAAAAGGAAAGAAGAAACTTACGGCGACGATCAAGCTGCAGGCTCCGGGCGGGCAGGCTACGCCTGCGCCGCCTGTCGGCCCGGCGCTGGGTCAACACGGTGTCAACATCGGGCAGTTCGTGCAACAGTTCAACGCCGCGACGGTCGCCCTGAACGGTATGCCTGTCTCCGTAGTGATCAACGTTTACGCGGATCGCTCTTTTGATTTCGTCGTGAAAAGTCCGCCGGCGTCGGTACTGCTCAAGGAAGCCGCCAAGGTCGCCAAGGGCAGCGGCACGCCCGACAAGGAAAAGGTCGGGGCGATCACCCGGGAAGACCTCAGAGCGATCGCGGAGAGGAAGCTGCCGGATCTGAACGCCAATACGATCGAGGCGGCCGAGCGAGTAGTCGCGGGTACCGCACGCTCGATGGGGATTGATGTCGTGGACTGATCGTTTCGGTTCGCCGGACGTTGGAGAGAACGTTGATGGGGTACGCGAGCGTACGATACCGAAAGCAACTTGAGATCCATGGCGATAGCACGACATCCGTCAGCATCGAGGAGGGTATCGCCCGGATCAAGCGGATGGCCGACGTCAAAGCCGACCGCACCTATAAAAACGGTAAGAAGCGCAAGGGTTTGGATCAAACCGTTGAAATCGTGATGCACCTGGGCATCGATTCGCGGCAGGCCGACCAGATGCTTCGTGGTGCAATCTCCCTGCCCAAGGGCTTAGGCAAATCGCGCCGGGTCATTGCGTTCTGCGACGCGGCGACCGCAGAAGCCGCCATCGAGGCGGGCGCCATCGAAGCCGGCGCCGAAGAACTCGTCGAGAAGATCCAGAAAGGCTGGTTCGACTTTGACGTGGCCGTCGCGCATCCCTCGATGATGGGCAAGGTGGGCAAGCTCGGCCGAGTGCTGGGCCCGCAGGGGAAGATGCCATCGCCGAAGGCGGGCACGGTAACGCCGGATGTCGCCGAGACGGTCAAAGAGTTCACCGCCGGACGCATCGAGTTCCGCAACGATAAGGGCGGGAATATCCATCTACCGGTCGGGCGCGTGAGCTTCTCGGGTGAGGATCTCAAGGAGAACATCGAGGCGGTAATTGACCACATTACGAAGCTCAAACCGGCGGCCGCCAAGGGACAATACATTAAGCGAATCTGTCTCTCCGGCACCCGAACGCCGTCGGTGACGATTGAGATCGGCGCGTAGGAAGGACGGGATGAATCAATGAGCAAGGCCGTCAAAGCGATGGTCACCGCAACGCTTAAAGAGCGTTTTGCGGGCATAGACAGCGCGTGTGTCGTCGACCTGACGGGCATGAACGTCCAGGAGCAGGAGCAACTCCGGCGGAACCTGCGGGGAAAGTCCGCGCGACTGGAGGTGGTCAAAAACAGCCTTGCACGGCGCGCGTTTCAAGATGGCCCACTCGAACCGCTTGGCAGCGCGCTGACGGGGCCTTGCGCGCTGGTGACCTCATCGGACTCACTGATCGAGGTCGCCAAGGTGCTCGTCGAGGCCGCCAAGGAGTTCACTGAACTTAAGCTCAAACAGGCGATCGTTGAAGGAGAGCCGACCCTCCTGACGGTCGAGGATATTTCAAAGCTCAAGAGCTGTGTGGAGATGGTTGGTGAGCTGATGATGCTGATCGGCTCGCCGGGTTGCGCCGTGGCAGGTTGCCTGCAATCGCCGCAGTCGAAGATTGCGGGTTGCCTGAAGGCGATTGTCGACAAGGCCGCGTGACATGGGGCACCGGTTTTGTCAGAGAGTGTTTGGTACATAACGCTGCACACCGACTGGTCCGCGACCGCGGATGAAATGACCCACATCGGGTGGGTCGCCTATCGGTGTGGCGGTTACAATCTCAAGGAGAGAGGACGAGATGGCGGAAGCTCCGGCTACTGAATTTGCTCCGGGAATCACTGAGTTGGCCGACAAACTCGTGAATCTGACGGTCAAAGACGCGCAGGCGCTGGTGGATTGCCTCAAGAGCGTGCACGGCATCGAACCCGCGGGTGGCGGGGTGGTGATGTCTGCCGTGGGCGGTGAGGCTGGTGCGGCGGCGCTCGCGGAGGAGGAAAAGACCTCGTTTGATGTGATCCTGGCCGGTTTCGGCGATAAGAAGATCCAGGTTATCAAGGTGGTGCGCGCGCTGACGACACTGGGTCTGAAAGAGGCCAAGGCCCTCGTCGAGTCTTGCCCGAAACCCGTGAAGGAAGGCGTGTCCAAGGAAGAGGCCGAGAAGATCAAAGGTGAGATAGAAGAAGTGGGTGGGGCCGTCACCATCCAGTGATCTGTGTGATCCGCAAGAGTCTCATGTCCGCCGCGGGGCGGGATCGACCGGTTTATTCGGGACGACCGGTCCACCGGAAGCCCTGTCGGCTGATGCAGCGTCCCCTACGTACCAAGGTTGCAATGACCGACGAGGGTCGGGTGTAGGAGCCCGGCCGGGCGTCGATGCGCTGCGTGCGACCGTAACCAGCGAGGGTTTTGGCCGATGTCTGCCGTTCTTCCGGTTCGGAATTACTCGAAAGTCGGGGATGGGATGCCGGTGCCCGATCTGATCGGTGTGCAGGCGAAATCGTACGCTCGTTTCCTGCAGGAGGAGGTTGCTGCGGGCGAGCGCGAGCCGCACGGGCTCGAGGCGCTGCTGCGCGAGATGTTCCCCATTGAAAGTTATGACGGGAACCTGGCACTCCATTACATCAATTATGAGCTGGGTAAACCGCGCTACACGCCGGACGAGTGCCGGGAGTTGCGTTTGACATACGGGATGCCGCTTCGGATCCGGCTGCGCCTGGTTCGTAAGGACAGTGACGAGATTCAGGAGGATCTGATCTATCTGGGCGACATGCCGATCATGATCGGCGGAGGCGAGTTCATCATCAACGGCGCCGAACGGGTGATCGTGTCGCAGCTCCACCGCTCCCCGGGCGTGGACTTCATCAAGGACCAGGCCGAGGGCGACCGCACCCTGCACTCCTGCCGCATCATCCCCGAACGGGGCAGTTGGATCGAGATCGAAGTCACCAAGAAGGATGTGCTGGTCATACGGATTGATCAGTCGAGCAAGCTGCCTGCGACCACGTTCCTGAGGGCGATGGACCCGAAGTATTCGACCGACGAGGTGATCGTCGAGGAGTTCTACAGGACCAGAACCGTGCGCGTCTCGGCGCTGCGACCGGACATGTACACCGTCTCAACGATTCTCGACGAAGAGACAGGGGATGTCCTGGTTCGAGCGGGGTGTCAAATTGGTGACGCCATTGAGCGCATCAAGAACTCGTCGTTGAAGAACCTGCGGATCATTAGAAAGGTTGCCGATCCGCTCATCGTCAACACCCTCTCCGAAGACACCAGCCACTCACATGAGGAGGCCCTCCTGAAGATCTACAGCCGGCTCCGTCCCGGCAACCCGCCGCAATTGGAAAAGGCCAAGAAGCTCTTCGCCGAGAAATTCTCCGACGTAAACCGCTACCGATTGGGCAAGGTCGGGAGGTTCCGGTTGAACCGCAAGTTTGAGGTGAATCAGGATGGTGGGTCCATGACACTTACCATGGAGGACACGATCCATTGTCTGAAATACCTGCTCAAGCTGCGGACCGGCGAGGCGGCGTTTGCGGTGGACGACATCGACCACCTCGGGAACCGGCGGCTGCGCACGATCGACGAACTCTGCGCCGATGAAGTGCGCAAGGGGTTCCTCAAGCTCAGGCGGACGGTGCAGGAGCGTATGAGCCTGAAGGACCCTGACCAGCTCGGCCGCGTGGCGGAGCTGATCAACAGCAAGTCCATCAGCTCCGCGATCGAGTTGTTCTTCGGTCGCGGTGAACTGTCCCAAGTGGTCGACCAGACCAACCCGCTGTCACAACTGACGCATGAGCGGCGGCTTTCGGCGCTGGGTCCGGGCGGTCTGAATCGAAAACGCGCGGGCTTCGAGGTGCGCGACGTGCACATCAGCCATTACGGGCGGATCTGCCCCATTGAGACGCCCGAAGGCACGAACATCGGACTGATCGCGTCGCTGAGCATTTACAGCAAGGTCGATGATTACGGCTTTTTGATCACGCCGTACCGCAAAGTCGGGAAGGAGGGCAAGCTCCTTGAAACCTGTTACCTGCGCGCCGACGAGGAAATGCGCGAGATCCTGGCGCCGCCCGAGGCCGTGGACCCCAAGACCGACGGCCTGCGGGAAGGCTCCCTACTGGTACGCAAGTACGGGGACCTCGGGCAGGTTCAGCGCGACGAGGTGACGTACGCAGACATCTCGCCCAAACAGACCATCGGTGTTTCGGCCTCGCTGATTCCCTTCCTCGAACACGACGACGCCAACCGGGCGCTGATGGGCTCCAACATGCAGCGCCAGGCTGTTCCGCTGTTGCGGGTGGAACCGCCCCTGGTCGCCACCGGGATGGAGCGCGCCGTGGCGAACAGCAGCGGGATGGTGGTTCGCGCCCGGACGAGCGGAAAGGTGACGTACGCGGACGCGCAGCGGATCGTGATCGACGACACGGACGAATACATTCTACGCAAGTACTATGGCCTCAACGAGCGGACGTGCATGAATCAAAGACCACTTGTGCGACCCGGGCAGCGTGTCAAGAAAGAGGAGATCATCGCGGACGGTCCGGCCACGGCGAACGGCGAGCTTGCGCTCGGCAAGAATCTGCTCGTCGGGTTCCTGACCTTCGACGGGCACAACTACGAGGACGCCATCATCATCAGCGATCGTCTGGTCCGCAACGACACACTCACCAGCATCCACATCGATGAGTATGACATCGAGGTGCGCGAGACCAAGCTGGGCCGCGAGGAGTTCACGTCCGACATCCCCAACGTTTCGGAACGGGCGCTTGCGAACCTCGACGCGAGCGGCGTCATCAGGATCGGGACGCATGTTCACCAGGGCGACATCCTGGTGGGCAAGGTCAGCCCGAAATCCAAGAGCGAGTTGAGCCCCGAGGAGAAGCTGCTTCACGCGATCTTCGGACGGGCCGGTGAAGACGTGAAGAATGATTCGCTGGAACTGCCCGCCGGTGAGCAGGGCATCGTGATCGGCGCGAAGCGATTCAGCCGCCGACTTCACATGACCGACGAGCAGAGACATGAGCTCGGGCGCCAGATCGACGAGTACGTCAAGAGTCAGAACGGCAAGATTATCTCATGCTTCAGGCAGCTCTGTGCTGAGATCGAAGAAATCATGGACGTTCCGATGATCGATCCCAGCACGCGGCAGAAGGTTGGACACAGCAACCTGGACGAAGTCATCCTCGAGCAGGTGGTGATCTTCAGCGAACACGTGCGGGCCAGAGACCTGAAATGGGTCAAGCCCGCCGCGAAACGCGACGCATGCCTGAAGCTCACAGACAAGTACTGGTCACGCATCGAGGGAATCCAAGAGGAGCGGGATCGCAAGGAGGCCCAGATGAAACGCGGCGACGAACTGCCCTCCGGGGTGCTCGAGATGGTCAAGGTTTATGTGGCCACCAAACGGCAGATCTCGGTGGGTGACAAGATAGCCGGGCGCCACGGCAACAAGGGCGTGATCGCAAAGATTCTGCCGACTGCAGACATGCCCTTCCTGGACGATGGCACCTCGCTGGACATCCTTCTGAATCCGCTTGGCGTACCGTCACGCATGAACGTCGGCCAGATTCTGGAGACGCACCTGGGTTGGGCCGCGAAGATGCTCGGTTTCCAAGCGGTCACCCCGGTGTTCGACGGCGCCTCCGAAGCGGAGATTCACACCGTGCTCGCCGAAGCCAACACACGGGCCCGGGAGCTGGAGGTGGACGCGGAGACGGTGGCTCAGGCGGCCCAGTACGATGTCCGGTTCGCGCAGCTTCCGCCGGGCGGGAAGGTCCGGCTCCGCGACGGGCGGACGGGCGAATACTTCGATCAACCCATCACCGTCGGTTACCTCTACATGCTCAAACTTCACCACCTGGTTGATGACAAGATCCACGCACGAGCCACCGGACCCTACAGCCTGATTACCCAGCAACCGCTGGGCGGCAAGGCACGCACGGGAGGCCAGCGTTTCGGCGAGATGGAGGTTTGGGGTTTGGAGGCCTATGGCGCCGCCTACATTCTGCAGGAGCTTTTGACGGTTAAGAGTGACGATGTTGAGGGCCGCACAAAGATCTATGAGACAATGGTCAAGGGCAGGAACACGTTGGAGGCGGGCACGCCGGTTTCCTTTGACGTATTGTGCAATGAGATTCGTGGGCTTTGTTTGAACATCAATTTGGAGAAGCGTCGCGTCGGCTGACGCCCGCTGGGACCGCGGCGGGCGATTATGCGGATTGGAGGTTTAGATGATGTCCGAGAACGTTGAATACAAGACGATGGCGAAGCCAACCCCCGAGGAGTTGTTGACCTTTTATGAGCGTCAGAACCACCCCACGACGCAGGTACGCGCCAAGTTGCAGAAGATGCTGGACAACACATTCTGCATCGTGACCGCCCGTCGTGACGGGGAGCTGATCGGTTTTGCCCGCGGGGTGACGGACGGTCTTTGGGGTCGGCTGGCGGAGTGCAAGCTGGATCCGGCCTATCAGGGCCCGGCGTGCATCACGCGCACGGACGGACGGATCGAGCACGACACGTCGGGGATCGCGGCGGAGATGGCCCGCCGGGTGATTGAAGCACTGCGTCAATACGGCGTGGAGCGGATCGACACGTTGGCGTACGGGACGGAGGTCGATTTCTGCGAAGAGCTGGGCTTCCGCAAGATGCGCGGCGTGGTGGTGGCGTTAGAACTGTTGCCTGACGCACCCGAGCTCGTGCTTCAGGCGGTCTCGTCGGACGTGGCGCCGTAGCGACAAAGACACGAGACGCCGGATTTTCGGTTTCCCGATGGGTTCGGGTCGCTGTTTTACTCCGTAAGGAGATCCGCCGAAAATGCTAGACAACGTTTATGATCGCGTGAACGACTATAGTCGCGTGCAAATCTCGTTGGCCTCGCCCAATGACATCCGTAGCTGGTCTTTTGGCGAGGTGAAAAAGCCTGAGACGATCAACTATCGCACGTACCGCCCCGAAAAAGACGGGCTGTTCTGCGAGCGCATCTTCGGGCCTGAACGCGACTGGGAATGTGCGTGCGGCAAATTCAAGGGAACAAAGCACAAAGGGATCATCTGTGACCGGTGCGGGGTGAAGGTGACGCACTCGCGCGTGCGGCGCAAACGGATGGGGCACATCAACCTCGCTGCGCCGGTCGTGCACATCTGGTTTTTCAAGTCGATGCCGTCGCGGCTTGGCGCGCTGCTTGACATCAAAACGGCGAGCCTTGAAAAAGTCGTTTACTTCCAGGATTACATCGTCGTCGACCCGGAAGATACCCCGCTCAAGGAAAGGCAACTACTGACCGAGGAGGAGTACCGCGACGCGCGGGAACAATACGGCAGCTCGTTCACCGCCACGATGGGCGCGGAAGCCGTCAAGGAGCTACTCGCGCGGCTCGACCTCAGTCAACTGTCGGCGCAGCTCCGCGAGGAACTGGTCACGACGGGCAGCAAGCAGCGTGAAAAGGACCTGGCCAAGCGGCTGAAGATCGTGGAGGCGCTGCGCAAGTCGCCCAACGAAGCAACGTGGATGGTGCTGGATGTCATCCCGGTCATTCCACCCGATTTACGCCCGCTCGTGCTGCTGGACAGCGGCAACTTCGCCACCAGCGACCTGAACGATCTTTACCGCCGCATCATCAACCGGAACAGCCGGCTCAAGAAGCTTGTCGATCTCAATGCGCCGGAGGTCATCATCCAAAACGAAAAGCGGATGCTCCAACAAGCTGTCGACGCCCTGTTCGACAACGGGCGTTGCCGCCGTCCCGTCCTCGGTTCGAGCAACCGCCCACTGAAGTCCATGACGGACATGATCAAGGGCAAGCAGGGACGTTTCCGAGAGAACCTGCTTGGCAAGCGGGTCGACTACTCGGCTCGTTCGGTGGTCGTCGTGGGCCCCGAACTCAAGCTCCACCAGTGCGGGTTGCCCAAGAAGATCGCCCTGGAGCTGTATCAGCCGTTCATCATCCGCAGATTGAAAGAGCGCGGTCTGGCGGACACGATCAAATCGGCGAAGAAGATGCTCGAACGGCAGGATCAGGCCATTTGGGACATCCTCGAAGAGGTGATCTATCAACACCCGGTCATGCTGAACCGGGCGCCCACGCTGCACCGTATGGGGATCCAGGCATTCGAGCCGGTGCTCGTGGAGGGCAACGCCATCAAGATTCATCCGCTGGTGTGCAGAGGGTTCAACGCCGACTTTGACGGGGATCAGATGGCCGTTCACCTGCCGCTCTCCATCGAGGCGCAGGTCGAAGCCCACGTGCTGATGATGGCCACCAACAACATCTTCAGCCCGGCGAACGGCAGCCCGATCATGTCCCCGACGCAGGATGTGGTGATGGGCGTCTTCTATCTAACAACGGATCACGTCAGTCCGAGCTTCGAGCCGGACGAGGTCCCCCGCTTCATGGATCAGTTCGAAGCGTTGATGGCCTATGACCATCACCACATCGGGATTCACGACTCAATCTGGGTGCGGGTCGATCGCGATCGCGCTGTCGCCAATGCCGCGGAAGCGGACGAACCGGTGCCCGCGAACCGCCGCATTCTGACGACGGTCGGCCGGCTGATCTTCAACGACATCCTGCCCAAGGGGATGCCCTTCTACAACTGCCCGCTCTCGCAGAAGGGTTTGGTCCGGGTCGTGGCTGATTGCCACAAGAAGCTTGGCCGGGCCGCTACCATCGATCTGCTCGACAACGTCAAGGACCTCGGGTTCAAATACAGCACGCTGGCCGGGCTGTCCTTCGGGGTCACGGACATGCGGATTCCGCAGTCCAAACAACGAATCATCGACACGGCGCAGAAGCGGGTGGACGGCATCGAAAAGGCCTTCGAGGAAGGGACACTGACACGTCTCGAGCGGTACAACCAGGTGATCGACGTGTGGATTCACGCCCGCGAGTTGGTGACCCAGGCGATGATGACTGAGTTGCGCGAGGACTATCGCGATGATCGGGGCAACTACAAGTCACCGGGTGACGCCAAGGCGATACCCTACCTCAACCCGATCTACCTGATGACGCAATCGGGCGCGCGAGGCAGTGTGGATCAGATTCGCCAGTTGGCGGGCATGCGGGCGCTGATGGCCAAGCCCTCGGGCGAGATCATCGAGACGCCGATCAAGGCGAACTTCCGTGAAGGTCTCTCCGTGCTGGAGTACTTCAGCTCCACGCACGGTGCCCGGAAGGGATTGGCGGACACCGCGCTGAAAACGGCCGACTCGGGCTATTTGACACGCAAACTTGCCGATGTGGCTCAAAACGTCATCGTCAACGTGCATGACTGCGGGACGATCAACGGCATTACCAAGTGCGCGATCTACAAAGGTGAGGAAGTCGACATCCCGCTGCGCGAGAGCATCATCGGTCGCGTCGCCCGCGACGGCATCCGCAACCCGATCACCGACCAGTTGATCGTCGCCGAGAACCAGATTATCACGGCAGAGATCGCCGATCAGATTGAAGAGCTCGGTCTGGATATGATTCGCGTGCGCAGCCCCCTGACCTGCGACACTCCGCGCGGGCTTTGTGCGCTGTGCTATGGCGTGGACCTGTCGACCGGCAAACTCGTGGAAAAGGGGATGGCCATCGGCATCATCGCGGCCCAATCTATCGGCGAGCCCGGTACGCAACTGACCATGCGTACGTTCCACACGGGCGGCGTGGCCCAGAAAGCCGCGCTGGAAAACACTCTGCGAGCATCGCAGAAAGGCACCGTTCGCTACCAGGATCTTCAACCGGTCGAAGTGCCCAACGAAGACGGCACCACCCGGACCGTGGCGCTGAAGAGGAACGGCGAGATCCTGATCGTCGACGAGAAAAACCGCGAACTGTCACGCGACAAGGTGCCCTATGGGGCCGTCGTTCTCGCAAAGGACGGCGAAGAAGTGTCGCGAGGTGACACCCTTTGTGAATGGGATCCGCACCTCACGCCGATGCTGGCGGAAGTGGGCGGTTTCGTTCGTTTCCAGGATGTCGCCGACGGCGAGACGGTCCGCCTCGAGCAGGAAGGTGGCAGTGCCAGGTATGTGGTGATCGAGCACAAGGGTGAAAAACATCCCCAGATCGTGGTTCAGGACAAGGAAGGCAACGTTCTCGATTATCACTACCTGCCCGCCAAGGCGCGGATCGAGGTGGAGGAAGGGCAGGAAATCCTTCCTGGGATGCTGCTGGCCCGCCAGCCTCGGGCGATGACCGGCACCCAGGACATTACCGGCGGTTTGCCGCGGGTCACGGAGATCTTCGAGGCCCGCCGTCCCAAGGAGCCGGCGGTCATGGCCGAAATCTCCGGTGTGGTCGAAATTCGGGCCGACAAGCGTCGCGGTAAGATGACCATCGTCGTCTGCAGTGAAAGCGGAATGGAGAAGGAACATCACGTGCCGCACGACAAGCACCTCTTTGTCCACGCCGCCGACCACGTGGATGCGGGGGATCCGCTGATCGACGGTCCGTTGATCCCGCACGACATCCTGCGGATCAAGGGCGTGGAGGCCCTGCAGGAGTATCTGCTTGCGGAGGTGCAGGCTGTCTATCGTAGCCAAAACGTCACGATCAACGACAAGCACCTCGAGATCATCATCTCCCAGATGCTGCGGAAGGTGAAGATTGAACACCCTGGGGACTCGGGTTTCCTGCCGGGCGAGGTCGCGGATAAGTTCCGCTTCCGCGCCGAGAATGAGCAGCTTACCGCGAGCGTGGCGATCACCAATGCCGGTGATACGAAGTTGGAGAT
>JBARRC010000082.1:0-3863 GCA_049644045.1 Phycisphaerae bacterium | reverse complement strand
TACTCGAACGTTCAGTTCCCCGAGCTGCCGGGCGGGCTGATCACGAAACCGACGCTGGTGTGGGATGTCTACACCGAGAAACCGCGCGAGCATAGGACGCGCGTGACCTATGAGACCAAGGCGATCACCTGGTGGACGGATTACAATGTCGTGTTCACGGAGGGCAAGGATGCCAACAGCGGGCTGCTCGACGTCGGCGCGTGGGTGAGCATCATCAACCAGTCCGGCGCGACCTATCCCGATGCGAAGCTGAAACTGATCGCCGGTGACGTGCACCGGGCACCACAACCCGAGCGGCGCGCGAGCCGAAGGAAGATGTACACCGCGGAGGCTGCGGCGGTGCCAATGGATCGCGGCTTCGAGGAAAAAGCCTTCTTCGAGTACCACCTCTACACGCTCGGCCGGCCGACGACGCTGCCGGACAACTCCACCAAGCAGATCGAGCTGTTCCCCACCGCCCGCGAGGTGCCGTGTGAAAAGGTGTTGGTTTACTATGGGTTGGGATCGCGTTACCGCTCCTACGGCAGCCCGATGACGGATCGGAACTTCGGCGTCGAATCGAACAAGAAGATCGACATCTACCTGCGATTCAAGAACGAAAAAGAGATCGGCATGGGCATGCCGCTGCCCTCGGGGCGGATTCGCGTCAGCCAGCGCGACAAAGCCGACGAGACGCTCGAGTTCATCGGCGAGGACACCATCGACCACACGCCGAAGGACGAGGAGGTTCTGATCAAGCTCGGCAGCGCGTTTGATGTCGTTGGCGAGCGGAGCCAGATCGACTTCCGCGTCGACTCGCGTCGCGACTGGATGGACGAGACGATCGAGATCAAGGTCCGCAACCACAAGGACGAACCGGTCAAGGTTATCGTCAAGGAAAACCTCTACCGCTGGGTCAACTGGAAGATCACCGAGTCGACGCACGAATACGAGAAGATCGACTCACGTACGATCCACTTCCCCGTAGACGTACCCAAGGACGGGGAGGTCGTGATTCGCTACACGGTGCACTATAGTTGGTAAACTGCAGGGAATTACGAATTACAAATTACAAATTACGAATGGCGGATTCTCAATTCTGAATTCGCCATTCGCCATTCGCTATTCTCTCAGGTAGACAAGGCGCGCTTTCCTTCAGCGTCCGCGCCAACCTTCCGATAATCATGCACAGTCTGCAACATTGACCGGAAGGAATGCGCTGTGTCGATCGGTGCCCTCGCTGCACAAAAACTCTATCACGGTGCACGACGACTGGTTCACCCACTCGTCGACTCGTTTCTCCCGGTGACCTATACGGCGGAGAAGGTCCTCACGCGAAAGCGGCGGCTGGATCCGACCGGGGCACGAAGTAAACGCGAGGACAACGAGGAATCCAGGGGCCGTATTCTGCGGCTCGTAGCAGCGCTGGGTATCGAGAAAAGGCAGGCGGAGGGTTTCCTTGAGGAGGCAGAGCGCGTTCGCTACATCCCAGTACCCAAAAGCGACCGGCCCGATCTGACTCCACCGATGTGTTGGGAAGATCGGTACGCAACCTATGTCATCACACGCGCGACGACGCCAGGTGTGGCTGTCGAAACGGGAATTGCCCACGGGATATCCTCAGCGTATATCCTTGCGGCCATGCAAACGACCGGGCAAGGGTCGCTCACCAGCATCGAGATCATCGACGACGATCCCAGGATCGGGCAGGCGGTCCCCGCTGAGCTACGATCACGTTGGATCGTTCGATTCGGCAGCAGTCTGGATGTGTTGCCCGAGGTCCTCGCGGACTGTGGTCTC
Organism: Phycisphaerae bacterium; assembly: GCA_049644045.1. Classification (GTDB taxonomy): domain Bacteria; phylum Planctomycetota; class Phycisphaerae; order UBA1845; family UBA1845. The sequence continues at coordinate 2,084 of JBARRC010000082.1, read as the reverse complement.
ATCGACATGTTCGTCCACGATAGCCGCCACGACTATCCCCATGTGTGGCGTGAGTTCGAGCTTGTGTGGTCGCACCTTAGACCGGGCGGAATCCTTTGCGCCCACGACATCCTCGAGAACAACGCCTTCCCACGTTTCGTGAGCAAGCACCGGCATGAAATCGACGCATGGGCAAGCAGCGTCAACTTCGGCCTGGTGCGCAGGCGACGCGCGCCACACGCCAAAGGCTCGTGGCCGCAAGAAACGCAGTTTGCCGCGGAGGCCGGAGAGTGATATAGTTAGGGTGATGCGGGCAGATGACCTATCCAGAGCCTTATCCCCGCAGAGCTTCAGGCCGTTTATCCTGAACCTCTCCAACGGGGAATCCTATCGGATCACCCATCCCGAACAGGTGTTGGTGGACCGCTCGGTTGCCGTGATCGGCACCAAGCGGCTCAACGGTGAGCGGCGCTATGAAAGGTTGGTCACCTGCTCTCTGGTACACATCGTCAGCCTTATTCCGATCGAGGAGACCGAGGTGACGTAAGGTCGCTTCCCGTGCCCTGCGAACTCTCCAAGCACTGCGCCTCGTCATCGAGGCAGATGGAATACGAACATGCGTGCAAAGTGATGATACGCTGTAGTCTCAAGCGCGGCGCGCGTGCGTCCGATATATCCATTGACGCGGCTTGCTCAGGAGCAATCGGTGCCGAATCACGCCGTCATGCCAGTTTGGAGGAAGGTTCGTGCCCACCTCGGTGACCGCTACAGGAAGAGCATCCGGCGGGATGTGCCCATCCTGACATTCCACCGCATACGACCGACCGACGGTACCAGGCTCGAAACGCTCAGAAGGATCCTGGACCACGTCGCAAACGAGTACCGGGTCTTGACGCTCAGCGAGCTGCCGCGGCTGCTGCACCGCAGGACGCGAATCCCCGATAACGGCATCGTCTTGACCTTTGACGATGGAACGCGAGACCAATACGAATTGGCCGCTCCGGAGCTGAACGAACGTGGTTTGCGCGCCGCGTTCGGCGTGATCGGCTGCACGCTCTTCGAGCGATCGGTGCCGCCGCTGTACTGGTACCTTCATCTGCTCGATACGACCACCAGGTCGAGTGTGCGATTCGGGTTTCCCCCCTTCCTTCCAGAGCAAACGTGGCCATTGGACGCAGCCGGCAGACGGGCTCTGGGCAACCGGAACTCTCCCTTGTGCAAGGTGATTCTCGCGGCCCATCGTTGCGTCGCGGTGGAGATGGTTACTGCTCTGGGTGAGGCACTGGAGGTGGCCCCGCCGACGGTGGACGAGCTGTTCATGTCGCTCGCTCAGATGCGGTCTCTTCAAGATCAGGGTCACGAAGCGGCCGCACATTCTCTGCGCCACCAGGACGTCTACGAGCCCGACCGGGAGACCTGGGAAAGCGATCTGCGTGAAGACTTCGCCGTCATGAACGAGGCCTTCGGAGACCGCGCCCATCCGTATCTCTACCCATTCGGCAAGGAGCGACGGGCTGAAGTGCACGCAAAAGTCAAGGACGCGGGTTTCTGCTGCGCCGCCACAAGCGAATGGGGAACCAATACGAGGCGCACCAGCCCGTATGCGCTTCGCCGCATCGGTGTTGATAACGACACGCGAGTTCCGTTCGCAACCATCTACTGACAGTGCGATGGCAGTCATGACCGTTGCTGCAGCCGCTCCTACCTCGCCGACCTTGACCGGCACGATCCGCGCCTGCCTGCGTGAGGACCTGCCGGACGTCACGCGGCTGTTCGATGTCGCGTTCTTCCACGGGCCCGGGCAACGCCTGCCAAAGCTCGAAGCGTATCTTACTGATCTGTTCTTTGACGCACCTTGCCAGGCCGACAGCCTTTTGCACTCCTATGTCCATGAAGATGCCGACGGCCGGGTCGGCGGCTTTATCGGCACCCATCCGCGAAGCTTCATCTTCGAGCACCGGCCTATCACGGCAGCGGCTTACGGGCAACTGATGGTTCATCCCGACTTGAGAGGACGGGGCATCGCCCGCGAGCTGTGCAGGAAGTTCTACGACGGTGGGCAGGTGTTTGGCCTTGGCACGACGGCCTCGCGGACGAAAGGGATT
>JBARRC010000081.1:0-6368 GCA_049644045.1 Phycisphaerae bacterium | reverse complement strand
GTGTTGACACGGATGGCGACGGTGTAGGTGACCGGGTCGACGTTTGCTGCCACACTCCCATTGGACTTACGGTCAACGCTGAGGGGCGCCCGCTCGGGGATCTTGACGGCGATTGCGACGTCGACTTGGACGACTTCGCCGTGTTTCAAGGTAATTTCACCGGGCCCTTGCCCGAGGATGGGCCTTGTCCGTGCAGCGTCGATGCCGATTGCGACGACGGGCTGTTTTGCAATGGGGCTGAAACGTGTGTCGACGATCACTGTGTTGACGGCACCTGGCCGTGTACCGGTGACGAGATCTGTGATGAAAGAAACGACGTGTGCATCGTTATTCCTGTCGACCGCGATAGAGACGACATTCCGGACGACCTGGATAACTGCCCCGACGATCCCAACGGACCCTATCTCGGGACCTGCATGGCGGGGCGTAGCGGTATCGTCTGCCAGACGGACGAATACTGCGACACGAGCCAAGGAAGCGGAGACGGGCTCTGCAGCCTGAACCAGGAAGATTCTGACAACGACGGCCCCGGAGACGTATGCGACAACTGTCCAAACGATGCGAATGCCGACCAGGCGGATGCCGATGGCGACGATTTCGGCGATGTCTGCGACGTCTGCCCGAACGATGAACTCAACGACATTGACGAAGACGGCGTCTGCGGAGACGTGGACAACTGTCCCAACGATCCCAACGCCTACCAGGTGGATAGCGACACGGACGGTCTCGGGGACGTTTGCGACAACTGCCCCGAGGACGCGAATCCCGATCAAACCGATAGCGACGATGACGGCCTCGGCGATGTCTGTGACGACTGCCCCTTCGACCCCGACAACGACGCCGATGGTGACGAGGTTTGCGGCGACGTTGATAACTGCCCCGACGACTGGAATCCAGATCAGGCGGACACCGACGAGGACGGCGTGGGCGACGCGTGCGACGACTGTCCCGATACACCGCCGGGAACACCCGTCGATGAAGTCGGCTGTCCCCTGCCCGGTCCTTCCGATCCGGTGGCCATCTTTACGATCGACCCGGACCCGCCGATACTTGGCCGGGAGTTCACGGTGGACGCCAGCGACTCGTATGACCGCCCCGTCGGAGACCTCCCCGCATCCTATAGTTGGGATTGGGGAGACGGGACGCCGCTGGGGACAAGTGTCATCGCGACGCACACGTACACGGAGGCGGACACCTATACGCTTACGCTGACCGTGGCGGACGCGGAAGACCCACCCAACACGGACTCAACATCGCGGACCTTTAGATTCGTTACCACCGGAAGCGGGATGTGGCGTTCCACGCAGCTACTACTTCCCACCGCCGCAGGCTACCATGAGCCCGAAGTGTACGAGCTTGACGACGATGCTGACCTGACAATGGCACACATGACACTGAGTGAGGCTGACCTGGTGGAGCACTACGCAGAAGAAGCCCAAATCACGATTCTTGCAACCGACGTTCCGCTGCTCATTGAGACCGAGATGTATCGGGTCGAAGAGGATCTCGGTTCCGATATCACCAGGACCACTGTGCAGGCCCTGCTGATCAGTGACTTCAACCTGTCGATGGTCGGCGCCGGTGAAACGGTCACGGCCACCTGGATCTTTGACTACACAGCGGTCAAAAAGGAGACTGTATCTGATCCAATTAGGACGTACACGGAAAACCGTTGCCGGTATGTCGGCACGCAAACCGGCGGGGTTTCTCCGGATGGAATGAATATTACGTGGACAACCCTGGACGGGACCTACCAGGATTGCACCGTTGGCGAGGGTTGTTCTGAGCTGTGGCCATTGACCGTTGAAGAGTTCCCGCTCGGGACGTGGACCAAAATCGAGGAGTAGGCGTCAGCGCGCGTATGGACGGTGAACGTGATATTGTCCCCGTGCTGGGGGTTGAGACGCCTTGAGGCATCGCTCACCGCGCCGCGCCGCCGTTGCCGGAATAGGACGGGACGGCGTTGACCGGGCGGCCACGGTTGTCCTCACACACGTAGTGTACCCTGTCGCCTGTGAAGCCGGCATCCCCTCGGATGATGACCTCGCATCCGGTTTCCGTCTCGATCTGGTTGATGACGGCGCGCTTGTTGTTGAGGATTTGGAAGGCCACGTCGCCCGCCACGGTGACCGTCACTCTCTGAACCTCTTCGTGGTGGGTTGCGAGCTGGATGATGCGCATGACGTCAAGGACGACTGACCCGGGCATTTTGACCAGCCCGCTGCCTTTGCAATGGGGGCAGTCAAAGTAGATATTCCGTTTGAGTGACGGCCCCTGACGCTGACGGGTCATTTCAATTAGCCCAAAGGCGCTCATGCGGAGGATTCGGGCGCGCTCCTTGTGCTCTTTCAGTGCGTCACGGAGCGCCCGCTCCACCTCGCGCTTGTGGTGGTCCACCCGCATGTCGATGAAATCACACACGATCAGGCCGCCGAGGTCGCGGAGGCGAAGTTGCCGGGCGATTTCTTCCGCAGCCTCCAGGTTGATCTTGAACGCCGTCTCCTCGGCATCCTCGGTCGTCCGAAATCGACCGCTGTTGACGTCGATGGCGACGAGCGCCTCGGTGCTGTCGATGACGAGCGAGCCGCCCAACGGCAGCGGCACGTTTCGCATGTTGATCTTTTCGATTTCCTCTTCGATACCGAACCGATGGAAGAGGGGCTCGCGCTTTGAGTACAGTTCGACGACGGCCTTCGACCTGGGCATCGCGATTTGCAGGAACTCGCGTGCCCGCTTGGCTGTTTCAGCCTCGTCGACGATGATTTGCTTGAAGTTCGCTGTATATACGTCGCGGATGGTGCGCGTAACCAGGTCCGACTCCTGATACAGTTCGGCCGGCGCGGGAAGCTGCCTGGTTCGATCGACGACCGTCTTCCAGAGGCGCATCAGGTAATGAAGATCGCGCTGGAGTTCACGCTTGGATCGGCCTAGCCCGGCCGTGCGGAGGATGAAACCCACACCGGACGGCAGATCAAGCTCATTGAGCAGATCGTGCATGGTCCGGCGGTCCGCATCGTCCTCGATTTTCCGCGAGACACCGTGCCGGCTCATCCCGGGCATCATCACGAGAAGCCGCCCGGGGATCGACAGGTAGGTTGTGAGTGTGGGTCCCTTCGTGCCGACGCCTTCCTTGGTGATCTGGACGATGACCTCCTGGCCCCGGCGAAAGCACTTCTGGATTGGCGGGCGGTTGTGCCGGGGGATTTTCCGCCCGACATCCTCCGTCTCGCCCTTGTGATCCGGAAAGTACTGGGGTTGAACGTCGGAAATGTGGAGGAACCCGTTTTTCGGCATACCGAAGTCAACGAAGACAGCCTGAATGCTCGGTTCGACGTTGGTGATCCGGCCCTTGTAGATGTTGCCGACATGAGACTGCGACGATTTACGCTCGATGAACAGCTCTTCGAGGCGTCCATGGTGGAGCACGGCAATGCGGCACTCATCACCGGCTGAGACGTTGATGAGCATTTCCCGACCTACGTCGTCGCCACCCACCGCGTCCTCTTCAGCAACCTCATCCGTCTCCCATCGAGCCGTGGTCTTTTTCGCTGGTGCTTCCTGCTCGGAGGCCGCAGACTTGTCCCGGCCTATCGGCGGCTCCTTTCCGGCCTTTGTCCGCCGCTTGCGACCGGTGCGGCTGCGGCGCGGCGGTTTCGGTTTCGGCTTGCTGGTGTCAGGCACCCTTTTTCTGTCCGGTGCCTCGGCTGCCTCGGGCGGTTCCACTAGTGCGGGTTCAGGCTCAGCGCGTGTGCCTGAGGTTTCGGCGACGGTAGTGGTCGCTTCGACTTGGACGGGCGGCAGGTGGGGGGTGTGCTTGGGGCGGCTGCTGGTAGGGCGAGCCGCACGGCGTTTCTTTGGTGCGACGTGCCTTTGGCTGCCCGTCTCTTTCTTCGGAAACGCTCTGGTGCGCCCGGTCCGCCCGCGCGTACTCTTTGCGCGTCCGGCGTTGAAGTTGCCTTCATTGTCGCCGAGCGAGGTATGCGTCACCTCTGCGACATCAACCTGAGAAGCCTCTGGGACTGCAGAGGCGGTATCGGGCACGGTTTCCGTCTTTGACTCTCCCGTGCTCTTGGCAGTCATCACCTTTCTTTTGCGTTTGACGATCTTCTTTCCTTTCCATGAAATAGGCATTCTCTGGTCTGTCATAGGAGTTGTAAACTCACCGGCCCTCGCTTCTAACGCCATTGCACTTCCACGCGACGAATCCGATGGTTGATCGAATCCACATCGTACCCCAGAAGCTCCGCGATCTCCGCCGGCTTGACCGTACCCGTGCCTGTCACGCGGAGCGTAAACTCCACCGTGTCGCCATCGGCGTGCATGTCCTCGAGAAAAGGCCGCACGTCGATGGATCGCATCTGCCCGTCCTTCAGATTCACACGCTTTATCGGGAGGACACCGGCTCCCAGAATCTGGCGAACCCGCGGCTCCACCTCCGCGCCGGGTGTATCGCCCAGGTCGAGACGATAGCGAACCAGGGCGGGTTGGAGTTGCTCGCGGGGGGCGAGGCGACGCGCACTTGTCATCTCGATGCCCGCCGGGGCCTGGTGGTCAAGCTTGCCCAACACCTCATCACCATTAATGGGTCGCTCGAACTCGACGACGATCGCTTCCGCCTGTGAGGACACACCAACCGGACGCGGCAACGGAATCGACAGCCTCGGATGCGGGTTGAACCCCTCCGTGTACCGCACCGGGAGCGACGCCCTGGCAAGCGCGCGTTTAAATAGCCGCAACGTATCACGATGGGAGATGAAGCGAAGATCGCCGTCCACGCTGAAGGCGAATACCCATCGCTCCCGTTCCATGAGGCTCGATCCCTCGTACATCTGCGGACACCCCATCTAGATCGGATCCTCGGGCAGCATTTTTCTAGCTTCATCGCGCAAGTAATTCGTTATTTGCCGTTCCGTTTCAAAGGTAAGCGCCCGCCGGGCGACCCGCTGGACCTGGGTGACCGTCACCAGGCGGATCAGCTTCTTGATCTCCGGGATGTTCGCCGGCGCCATTGACAAGTTCCTCAGCCCGATGCCCAGCAGGAACATCGTGTATAGCGGTTCACCCGCGATCTCACCACACAGGCTACATTCGACGCCCGCGTGTGTACACGCGCGAACTACATCGCGGAGTGCCCGTAGCAGGGCCGGATTCGAAGCGGTGAAGTACTGCGAAACGCGTTCGTTGCTTCGATCGACGGCCAGCAGGTATTGGATCAGGTCGTTCGTTCCGATGCTGACGAAGTCCACCTCCCGGCAGAACTCCTTCACCTGGATGGCGGCCGCCGGCGTCTCCAGCATCATTCCGACCTTAATGTGGTTGCTACAGGGGATGCCGGCTTCCTCCAGGTCTTCCATGGCGTCGTGGAGGGTCATCTTGGCCTGGCGGAACTCCATCAGGCTGACGATAAGCGGGAACATCAGGCGGACGTCGCCGAGCGTCGAGGCGCGTAAGATCGCCCGCAACTGAGTCTTGAACATGTCCAGATTCCGCAGGCTATAACGAATCGCCCGCAGACCCAACATCGGGTTGCGTTCCTGCTCATAACTTCTCTGTTGGGTGTATTTGTCCGCGCCGAGGTCGAACGTACGAATGGTCACCGAACGTCCCTCCGACCCGAGGATCGCTTCCCGGTACGCCTCGTACTGCTCGTCCTCCGAGGGCGCGCCCTCCGGGCGTAGGAACAGGAACTCGGTTCGATACAGACCCACACCGTCCGATCCCTTCCCGAGCCCAACCTTCGCTTCGTGCGGGAACTCAATGTTGCTGAAGAGGAACACACGCTCACCGTCACGCGTAACAGCCGGCAGGTCTCGGAACCCCCCAAGCTGATCGGACAGGCGAACGTAGGCCGCTTCGCGGGTGCGGTACTCCTCCAACGTCGCTTCATTCGGATTCGCGATCACAAGTTGGTTGCTGCCGTCGACGATCACCAGGTCGCCGCCGCTGACACGCGTGGAGACGTCGTTGAGGCCGATCACGCCAGGCTGACCCCACGAGCGCAGCAGGATTGCGGTATGTGAAGTCGCCGCCCCGGTGTCGAGGGCGACGCCGATGACCTTGGTTTCAGCAAGATGGGCCGTTTGTGTCGGCGTCAGGTCATGGGCGACGAGAATGACGGGCTTGGTCAAATGCGCCAGGTCTTCCCGTGCTTCACCAAGAATACTTCGAAGCAGACGGCGCTCAATGTCCTGGACGTCGTGAATGCGTTCCGCTAGAAGTGGATCGCTCATCCGCATGAAACGCCGCTGATAGTTCCGCATCACGGTGCTGGTGGCGTACGCGGCCGCCGCGTGCTTCTCGTGAATCAACGATTCGATGCTGTTTCGGAGTCGCTTGTCGTTGAGTACGCCGATGTGCCACTCGAACAC
>JBARRC010000080.1:0-4207 GCA_049644045.1 Phycisphaerae bacterium | reverse complement strand
GGTGGGCCACGGGCACCGGAATCGGCGGAACAACCGGCCATTCGGCCTCGGACTTGTTCATCGGATACGGAGCCTTCGCATACAGGAAAGCGCGGGACCTTGACCAGGAAAGGCTCGGGATGTTCGTCCGCGAGACGCACAATCGCGGTACCGACTGAAAGTGTGGTAAGCGCCTGCTTCTGCTCGTCGGTGAGGTTCATGGCCGAGGATATCGCGCGAATGTCGCTCTGGAGTTTTTGGCTGAGGGCGATTGTGGCGTAGGAATTGGCAAAGGCGACCTTGCTCAGCAAAGAAGCGGACTGATCGACGAAGACGTACCCCATTCCATACTGGCGGATCATTCGAATCGAGTTCTCCAGGACGGATTCCCGCGTGTCGGAGGCCTTCTGCAATAGCAGATTATGGGCTTCTTCGAGGATGATCAGATTGGTGAGCTTTGCACGGGGCCCCTGTGCGAGGCGGTATCGATACAGGTATAGCGTGAGCGCTTCGGAAAACATCGTCCGGTCGGAGTTGCTGGACAGACCGTCCATTTCGAGGACGACGTTGTGGTTCAGCAGATCCCGGATGTGACTGTTGTCCTGAGTGTCGACGACGGCGCCGAACTCGCCGTAGGTCATGGCCAGCAGGATTCGCTCGGCCGAAGCCTGCCACATGGCGGCTCGTCCCTTGAGCTTGACGGTTCTCAGCCAGGCGAGGAGATCGTGGATAGTGGGCCACTTGGTCACGGTTTGATCAAACACGCCGGCTTCACCGAAGAGCTTGTCGAGTCCGCCTACAAGTAGGCTGATGACGCCCTCACCGCCCAGGTAGGCGGAGGCGATGACGTCGACGATGAGCTTGATCCAGACGTTCGGCTCGCAACCCGGCGGCGGGATCAGCGGGTTAAACCTGAACGCGGCGATGTCGCGCCCGATTGTGTGTACGCGAAGGTCGGGTTGAACGGAGAGCAGGTCGCGGTAGCCACGCTTCCAGTCAATGGCCAGGACTTTGATGCCTCGAGCCATGATGCCCTTCATGAGCACAAACGTCAGATTCGTCTTACCGGAGCCGCTTCTGCCGGCTACGAGAAGGTGCTCTTTCAGCCGATCACTCTTGAGAAAGAAGGGGTACAGGTTCTTCTCACCGTAGGTCAGGACCCCGAGTTCGATGTTGCCTGACCCGGCGAACGCTCGACTCGGCGGCGGAAACGGGGCGCGATCCGGTTGGTAGCTGTGGCCAAGGTGCTTCATGGCGAGCAACTCGAGGGTCTGTTCGATGTCCGCTTTACCGCCCGGGTCTGACTCGGACAAGTATACAGACCACAACCGATCGATCTTTCTGCCGAGAACCGGCTTGAGCTTTCGGCACAGCTCCTGGACACGGGTCATCACAGGGCATCACCATCCGTATCGCCGATGATGTCGAGTTTGCGCGCTGCGGATAGGTACTGCTGCGCTGACTCGGGGAGCTGTTGCCGCAACCTCGACTCATCTCTCCAGAGGGTTACGCGCTCGGCACGCTGATCGCGATGGAGATCCTGAAGACGCCGCTCGTAGATGGCGTACTTCTCTTCAGAAGGGGGCAAACTGCCACGGGCGAGTTCGTTGAAGGCGTAACACTTGGCCCACTCGATTTCGAGCATGTTCTTCTTATAGATATCTCGGCGCTGCCGAACCTGTGTCAGGATGTCGTCCAGACCGAGCCAGGAAGTCTGCTTCCTGTCATGGAGGATCGCCGTCTCGGGCTCGGCTGTGGGTGCGGCGAAGTACCCTTGCTCGACCAGCTGCTCGACGGTTTGGGGTCCATCGTCCAATCCAGCAAGGGTCTTGCCTCGTGAGAAATAGCGCTGAGGGATAGAGCTGGCGAAAGGCTCGTAGAGTCTTGCCGGAGATGAAACGCCGTACAACTGCTTTCGGCCGTATGAGTAGTGGTGTGCGATGCTGCGGTCGATTGGCACGACCGGTTGGCTTGCATTATCGAAGTTCATTGTATCACGCTGCTTTACCTCTTGAGAGTAGTGAATACGGCTACCTTTATATGTGTTACGGTTCCTGGTGTTCTGCGCGGGCGGCTATGGTGGGTGCGCAAACCCTGGGCCTCGCGTGCAGAAGCGGACCGTGTGATTGCCCGCTTTCCAAGTCCGACCACGGTTAGCACCACATTGCAGAGAATGCCAATCCGTCGCCACCGTCGGGTGGCCTGATTCGCTGCGGGAGCCGCCGTGCCCACGCGAGGCCTCCACGGGACAGTGGTCACAAAGGTTTATATTCTCGGACCTCTCCCATGTCCCACGAGGTGATCATCGATGGGTAGACCCTACAAGTGCCCCTACTGCGGCTCGTCGGCTACAGTTAGGAAGGGCGTACGAAGGACAAAGCAACTCGGGGACCGAAGAATCCGGCGCTGCAAGGCTTGCCGTAGGAAGTTCACGCCGAAGAATCAGCAACCTGCCGAACCGGTGCAAGACTCGGCAATCGAACCGAAGCACGAGCTCGACGGTGTCGGGACTCCGGCCGAAGGCTCGGCCCCGCATCCAGGACCATGAGGCAGGAGATAGACATCATAAGTCAGGCCTTCGACCTGGCGAGAACCGTCGAAGTGTTCATGGCACATGCGCGGTACTATTACTATGAGGTGATGCTCTCGGGCCATGCGTGTCCCCAATGCTCCGGGCCATTGAGGATGATCGGGGAAGGTCGTTGCCGATGCCTTTCCTGCAGCGCCACGTTGGATCCGACAGTCGCGTTCCAACGGTGTTCGAGCTGCGGAGGAAGCCCCAGGCTGCAAGTATGTCGCTATCAGTGCCGACGCTGCGGCGCTGACGTGGTCTCGCGTTTTGTCTTCGACGGTCACCCGTTCGACCGGGAGTACTTCCGACAACGCATGGCCGAGTCGCGTGAGCGCAAGAAGGAGCAGCGGGAACGCACGTGCGCAGTGGTTGTGGAGAGCCGGTCCGAGGTGCTTGCGCCACCGGCCGCGGATCTCGAATCGGTTCCGGGCCTGGTGGAGGCGCTCGACGGTCTTGTGGCGGCTCCGGAGATGGCCGCCTGGCTGCCGCTTGCCACGGGCTTTGACCTGAACCGTTACGAGACGCATCTGGAGGCGCATATCGGGCCGATCGAAATGCCCTTCGATGATCTGCCACCCCTGGAAGAAGACGCGCGTTTGGACCGGATTTGGCGGTTCATTGCCATCATATTTATGGCCCATGCCGGGCTGATCGAAATCACCCGAGATGCGGGCGCGATTATGGTGATGAGGAAGCATGAAACTGACAGAAAAGGATCGTGAGTTTCTGTACACGTTGAAGCGGCTCATGGATCTGAAGGACCTGCGGGTCGAACTGCAACGGGATAGACCGAGCTACATGGTTTTGCGCGGAACGTACGGTGAGAAGATCTTCAAGTCGTTTCGAATGACGCGTCAGGGTGTTCGCTGGCGATTCCACAGAGTGTTCAATTATGCCTACGTTGCAGCCTTCGAGAGCATCCTTATGATCGAGACGTCCTTTGGCACGCACCTTCGCGAGCATGCCATCCGCATCAGCAAGGAGCGCCATACGCTACGGCAAGAGCTTGGACGGATTGGTTTTGAATCGGCGGATGCGCTGCGCCGGCGCGACGATAACGAGGCACGCGCGCAGCGTGGGCGGGAATGACCGAACCCACCAAGATCGACTTCCGGCATGGACGGGCAAGAAAAATCGGCGACGTTGTTGATCTGGTTGAGATGCTATTTCCCGGGAACCGCAATCGGCAGCACGCCGCGGCTCGCATTCTCCTGGCGCTCAACGCCGCCAGCGGGCCACTGTCTTCACTGAGTGAACTTGAGGGAAGGTACTGCATATCCCGCCGGACACTGGAACGAACCCGCGCCAAGCTCGCCCGGTTGGGGTTGATCGAACGCGTCAGCTGGATGAACAGCCGCTACGGTGGTCGGGAAGGTTGGAAGGTATCCGGGCGTATGAGCGCCGCCCTTCGTCGATTGGCGGACAGGATTGATCAATGGCGACAAGAGACCGACCCCGAACGAAGAAGGAAGGAAGAAGTCCTGGCGCAGCTGCTTCAGCCATGATTGGTTGTCCGCGGTCCTGCTTGTGCGGCGCGAGGCCGGCGCGCACCGGAGGGCATGTCCCGCAACCGAAGACCGCAACATTTATCAATAGAGCCGGATTCCCCTTTACCACTTTACAATCCTCACAAGCGCGAATGCGCATGGGCAGGGT
>JBARRC010000079.1:0-3828 GCA_049644045.1 Phycisphaerae bacterium | reverse complement strand
ATCGTACTACGAGACGGCTGCGCGCAGGCAAACCCACGAGATTCAGCGCATCGTGCGCTCGAGCACCTTTTGGGAGGAGATTCGCCGATGGACGGGCCTCGAACCCGCCGAACGTGAATTCGTCTGGAACCCGGCATTGGAGGAGGAGGTGTGCGCCGCAGCCAGGTCCTTTGACGATGCCCTCGCCCGGTGGATCGAGAAGGTGGAAGCGGAGTGCCAGGGCATCAGCCCGCGTCTGAAAGGGGCGATCGGTGTGGGTACCGTGGCCCTGGCCGTCGTGCTCATCGCGGCACCGGGTCCCGTGGCGGTGCTCACTTTCACCGCCGCCAAGGGAGCGATCGCCGCTGCGTTTACGCAGCTCGCCGCCGCAACCGGGGCAGGAGCGCTGCTGGGCAGACCCATGGGCCGGTTGATCAGTGTCGTTTACGATAGGCTGCTTGGAAGCCCCGAGTTTGACGCCGTCCAGGACGCCGCGAGGGCATTCCGTGCGCTGCTTGAATCGACCGCCCGGCAACTCGTTGATGATGCCATCGCTGAGGCATCCGCGTTGGTCATGGACCGGGACGATCCCCTTGTAAATGCCCTGGAGTGTCTACGTGAACCACCGGAGCCGTTGCCATGACGAACAACGCAGACACCCCCGTCGCGGTCCGCGAGCTCGAGCAGACCAACCGCGAGCTTGCAGCCCTGCTGCGCACCAGGCCGGCAGAGCTTGCGATGGGTGCAGATGTTGCGCTCCATGATGAGCTGGTCATCTGCGGGATCCTCGGCGGCAAGGATGTCGGCAAGTCAACACTCATCAACGCCCTCGCGCAGACGGAGGTTTCGGTCGATCTGACCGAGGTCGGCAGGGGAACCGAAAGGCCGATGGCCTATGTCCACGAAACGATGCGGGATGCCCTGGCGCACCGTCTGCAAGCGACCGATCGACGCGTGCCAGTTGATGTCACAACACATGAGGCGGAACCGATCCGTAACGTCGTCCTGGTCGATCTGCCCGATTTCGACAGCGAGTTCCTGAACCATTTACAGGTGGTGCGCGCGGTGGCCCCGCTGCTGGACCGCATACTCTGGGTGCTGACGCCGCGAAAGATCGGCGACCGCGCGTGGGTGGATATCTTCCACGATATCATCAAGGATCCGACCAACGTTCACTGCGTACTCAACAAGGTGGACGAGCTGCTTGCCGACAGCGAGCCGTTCGGGGCGGCGGCCGACGCCCGTGCGGCGGACAACGGGCGGGCGGAGAGGTTCTGGCGTCAGCAACACGAATGGGTCGCACGGTCGATCGAGTCCGTCGGGTGTCCGCAAAGCGATGAGCACCGGTATCTCGTGGCTGCAGCCTTTCCCGATTCGGACCGCTTCATAAGCCGGATCGCGCAGCTTTGGAACGATCTCGATTGGGATGCGTACGCAGCCGATCATAGCGCGGTCACCAAGGTGGCACACCTAGCGTCAGGGGAGTTGGACCGCTTGCGTTCGTGCGTTCTTGGCCCGGTAACGGCGGACCAGGGTTGTGCAATCAAAGCCGCGAACCGCGACCGCGAGCTGCGTGTCAACATCGCACGCATCAAGCACCACTATAACCTCGATCGTACGACGGAACGGCTCGCCCAGGCGTGCGATCCGCAATACCTTCAGCAGGTGCTCAACGAAGCTACGGGGCCGGAGTATTGCGCGGCGGTCGGCGCGGCGATTCAAACGCAACTTCGCCCCGACACGGAGTTGGCCGACGAGCTTCTCGAACGGCGGGTCGAGCACTGGCCGTTGCTGCGCCTGGTTCATTGGCCCTTCGGGTGGTTGTCGCGGACTGTCGGCCGCCGGGTTACCACGAGAACAGCACCGAATAGCGAATTCAGAATAGCGAATTCAGAAACCGGCATTCGACAGGCGTCAGGCGTCCGGGATTTCTCCAACGTTGGGGGCATTCTTGCAGAACGGATTGACCTGGTGCGATCACGAATCCTGGCCGACCATGCAGTTATCGCCCAATGTCTGGGTCTGGACTCGCAGCTTCCCGAGGCGGCCAGTCTCGCAGAACGCCTCGCAGCCGCACTGCGCCGCCTCCCCGCGCAGTTGGAAACGCGCCTGCTCGACGACATTCGCGGGCGCGACCGCAGACCTTCGATCTTCGGCAAGGCCGCCTTGTGGTTCATCTTCCTCTGGTTCCCCTTCGTGCAGCCGATTCTGGCCGGTCTGCTGGAGATCTTCGCCGAAACAGGTTCGTTCAGAATTGCCCACGGCCTGTACCGCATCGTATCAGCGCTCAGCGCAACCCACCTGCTCGCCGGCTTCACGGTCGTGACGGGCATCTTTGTGGCACTACTCGCAGCCATGTACGCTCGGAGCCTCCGCGCAGTCCGAAAGATTCGCGATGAACACAGCGCGTCATCCCCCATCGCCGAAGCCGTCGACGAGATTCTTGTGTCCGAAGTCGTTCTCCCACTGGCGACCCCGTTTCACGATGGGCTAGAGCGACTGACAGCGCTGCATGCACGGCTTGAAGAACAAGAGGGTGCAGAAAGGCGAAAGTCGCGCTAAGGAAAACCGCCCGCAGGTCGATATCATGTTATTGGTCTACTGTGGGGTGAGTACACGGATGCTGCGGTGTGTCCAGTATGTAACAATTCAGTCACAGCTTACAAGGAGAGTGGTGGGCTTGCTTGGCGGTCTGAAGTCATGTACAATATGTTTTGGAATGAGCGCGGATTCCGCGTGAACAGGCGAGGGTGATCTGTTGGCACGTAAATCGCTGACTTTCGGTTTTCAGATGGTGTGCTTGCTCGGGCTGATGACCGGGTGTTTCTCGGCGAGCCCGGCTGCGGAAGAGGCTGCGCGGCTCCCGGAGGCCGCCCGCTGTATCACACCCGAGGAAGCCGATCGGATGGCCGATCAGGCGCTTCAGTTGGTCAACCTGGAGCGGGCTGAGCGTGATCTACAGCCCGTCGTTGTGCACCCCTCCCTGACCGACATCGCGAAGGATTACGCCTGCCGGATGGTGGAAGAGGAGTTCTTCGGCCACCGGGACCCCATTACGGGTCACGGCCCGGCGGAGCGCGCCGTCGCCGGGAAGTACACCTTCTACGCGATTGGCGAAAACCTCGCCGCAGGGCAGGAGACTGCTGCGGAGGTGATGAAGGTGTGGATGGAAAGCCCGCCCCACCGGGCCATCATCCTCGATCCGGGCTGGAAAGAAGTGGGCATTGCCGTTCGTGCCGGCGGAGAGCATTCCGTTTACTGGGTTCAGGAGTTTGGGGATCCTGCCGGCTTTTGACCACCCTCCGATACGATTATGAGTGATGATCCATCGTCTGCCCGTTCGTTTTTCGGCAGGAAGCGGCGGCGGCGCGACGGCGTGCGGGTCATCGTGACCGGCCAAGTCGGCCTCGATAAGAAACCCTTCCTTGAGCACGTTGTAGACATTGCCCGCCGACACGGCCGCGAAGTCGTTTTGTTTAACGTCGGCGAGTTGATGTGCGCCGAGGCGCCGGATATCGTCGCGTGCCGGATTCTCGATTTACCCCGGCAGCGGCTCACGGCATTGCGCCGGAGTGTTTTCAAGGACATCCTGCGGGTCGCGTCAACCGGCGTCGACCTGATCGTCAACACCCACGCGACCTTCCGCTGGAAGCACGGGCTGTTCCACGCCTATGACCATAATCAGATTGCGCAACTCGATGCCGATCTGTATGTGACGCTGGTTGACAACGTCGACGCGGTGCATGAACGGCTGGAGCGGGAGCACGAGATCCGTCACAGCTTGAAGGATATCCTGGTCTGGCGTGAGGAGGAGATCGTCGTCACCGAGGCGATGGCCGAGGCGGTGGC
>JBARRC010000078.1:0-28575 GCA_049644045.1 Phycisphaerae bacterium | reverse complement strand
GAATTATAGTCGTTTTCGCCTCGCGATTCAACGAAGACAGCGATCAACTCGCGCTGGATTCTCCGCCAAGCCGGCACCAAAACTGCGCCAGCTTAAGTCAACAGCATTGGGGGGAGGTCCTGGGTACCGTGACCCCCCTCAATCCCCCCTTTACAATGGGGGATGCTGAACACGTACTTCGCTGGGCCGTGCTCCGTCGCACGGTTCCACGGCCCGCTTGAAGGCTGGTGCTCTGTCAGCGTTGAATTGATGGGCACGGTTGGGTGGCATGGGTAAGCGCCAGCTTACCCGTGTCTTGTAGGTGTGCCGTACGGGCAAACAAGTTTGCCCATGCCACCCGACCGTGTCACATAGGCGCGGAGCCTCGGGTGAATGAGCGGGTGCCCCATCCATCCCGGCGCGAACTGGCCTCGGGTAATCGTCTTGGCTGGTCGCCGGGATGGGTGGGGGACAGAGTGAGATAAAAAAGACGCACGAGTGTTCGAGTCGGTCCCCCACCCTTCGCCTCGAACGTCGGTAGGGCAACGTAGACGTCTAGGAGGCGAAGGATGGGGCACACGCGCGGGTGAACGCTAACATGACCACGACAAACGCGGACGTTGCAGAAGGCAAAGCCGACAGGTCGGCGAGGTTGCTCGAGCTGGCTAAGGCAAGATTCGGAGACCTCAGCCCCGCCGAAACAAAACTCTTCCAACAAACCGCGAACGGCGAGGTCGCGTACTTCGGTGAAGGCGATCCGGCCGAGGCCGCTACCTGGGGCAAGGATCGCGTACTCCAAGCCGACCGCATCCGATGGCTCTGCACCGATCCGGAGGCCGTCAAGGAGATGCTGCCACATGAGGGCGTCAGGATCATAGGGGCCCGCATCGAAGGACAGCTTCGCCTCAGCTACGCCGAAATCGAATTCGCGTTGTTGATCAAGAACAGCGCCATCCCGGACGGGATCGTAATCCAAAGAGCCCACATTGCCGCGCTATTCCTACCGGGTACGCACACCGGTCCAATCACGGCGGATGGCCTGAGAGTCGATCACGCTCTCTTTATGGATGGAGGGTTCGACGCCAAGGGCGAGGTCCGTCTGCTCGGGGCGACGATCGGTGGGGATCTTGCCTGTGTCGATGGGCACTTCAGCAACCGCGACGGGTGCGCGCTTAACGCCGACCGGATCAAGGTGGAGGGGGGTGTCTTCCTGAACAAAGGCTTCGAAGCCAACGGCGAGGTCCGTCTGCTCGGGGCGACCATCGGCGGGACTCTTGACGGCGAGAAGGGTCACTTCAGCAACCCGGACGGCAAGGCCCTCAGCGCCGACAGGATCAAGGTGGAGGGCAGTGTCTTCCTGCGCGACGGGTTCAAAGCCGAGGGCGAGGTGCGTGTGCTTGGGGCGACGATCGGCGGGAGCCTTTCATGTGTCCATGGGCACTTCAGCAACCCGGACGGGCATGCCCTCAGCGCCGATGGCATCAACGTGCAGGGGAGCGTCTTCCTGCGCGAAGGGTTTAAGGCCAAAGGTGTGGTCGATTTTACCGCTTCGACCATTCGCGGGTATTTCATCTGGCGAGAAGTCGACGCACCAAAGGAATGCACGCTGAATCTCGAATCCGCGCGGATCGGGACGCTTTGGGACGAAGAGGCCAGTTGGCCCGAGCAATTGCATTTGGACGGGCTGGTCTATGATCGGCTATACAAAGAGGCCCCAACCGATGCGGAAGCGCGATTACGATGGATCGCCCTGCAAAAGAGTGACCGGTTCCTGCCTCAGCCGTATCAGCAACTGGCCAAGGTGCTCAAGGACATGGGCCACGAGGCGGAGGCCCGCAAGATTCTCATCGCCCGGGCGAAAGACCCCGCGCGCCGCAAAGCCATGACTCGTCCTCAACGTGCGTGGCATCACCTGCTTGCCGTGACGATCGGGTATGGCTACCGGCCGTGGCTGGCCGTCTGGTGGATGCTGGGTTTCCTCCTGGCGGGGTCCGTCCTCTTCGGGCTGGCGGCGCGGGGCGATCAGCCCAAGATGATGCTGCTGACCCAAGAGACCACCTGCCCGGAATTCAATGTTCTGGTGTATTCGCTGGATACGTTCGTGCCGTTGATCGATCTGCACCAGGCGAAGTACCGCCTGCCCACCGGGTGGTACTTCCGGACGTATCTCTGGGCGCACATCATGGCCGGGTGGGTGCTGACCACCCTGTTGGTCGTCGGGCTAACCGGATTGGTGCAGAAGCTGGAGTAGGTTGAAGGGGAAGGTGGTGCGGCATGCGCAGGCCGCAGGCGCCGGGAATCCGGGCTTGCGCACGAGGAATCCGGCAAGTGGGCATGCCCGTGCAGAGGCCGGCTCTACACTTCCGTGCCATTCAACCTTAAGTATGTATGGGGACGCAGTTCGTTTATTGGTCCAGAAAAACGAGCTGCGTTCCCTTTTGTCTCGAAAAATTCATTTTCACCGCGCAGCGCGTCGATCTGAATCGCATCTTCTTAATGGAGGAGATTCGTTCAGACCCGGTGGAGTGATCGGCTGATACTATGCTGACAACGAAAACGGACCTATGGCATTGGATGACGCTGGGCGTGGCGTGTGCGCTGACGGGGTGCGGGAGCGGTGTGGGCACGCCAGGGGGCGATAAAGACGACCAGCAGCAACAAGAGCAGGTTGTATTCACCGAGGATGCTGACCCGGCGCTCGCCGCCCTGCCCTTCATCGAGGATGAGCTCCTTGTTCAGCCGTACCCCGGCGCTGACGCCGAGACGCTCGAGGGTCTCTTCGCCGAGGTTGGGGCTGTGATCATTGACGAGCTGGCTGACATCGAGGTAACCGTCCTGGAGGTTCCGCCGGATAGGTTCGATCTGATCGCGGCGCAGCTTGGCGAAAGCGGCTTGATCGAGACCGTCCAAAAGAACTACCTCTACGAGCCCGGCGAACTCCCCGATGATCCCATGTTCACGCGACAGACGCACCTATCCCAGATCCACGCCCCCGACGCGTGGGAGACAACCGTTGGAGCCAAGGAGGTCATCATCGCGATCGTCGATACCGGCGTGGATTCAGACCACCCGGACTTAGCGGCAAAGATCATCGATGGTTGGAACGCCTATGATAACAATGCGGACTACAGCGACGTTCAGGGGCATGGCACAATAGTCGCCGGGGTTGCGGCCGCGGCGTCGAACAATGGTATGGGCGTAGCCGGCGTGGCCTGGGAGTCTCCCCTGCTCGCGATCCGAGCGACCGATGAGAGCGGGCGATCCTCAGCCCGCCATCTGGCGGCCGGCATCCTTTGGGCCGTCCAGCATGACGCCAGCGTTATCAACGTGAGCTTTGCGCCCCTGTGGTCCAACCGGGTGGTGCGGGCAGCGGCCCAGCAGGCGCTTCACCGCGGTTCCCTTGTAGTGATCAGCTCCGGCAACGGCGGCGGTACGACGATAGCCCAGGGGTATTCCGAGGCACTGTTCGTTGGGGCGATCAGCGCATCGGATAGCATCGCATCCTTTTCTGACTGCGGCCCCTTTGTCGATCTGGTCGCACCCGGGGTAGCCGTTCGTTCAACGAAGCGCGGCGGCGGGTATGGCACGGCCAACGGTACGTCGTTCGCCGCGCCGATCGTGTCCGGCGTGGCGGCATTGGCCTGGTCGGTGAATCCCGACCTGAGACCGGTGTCGATCGTAAACGTCATCCTGGACAACGCCGTCGACCTTGGGTCAGTCGGCAAGGACAGCACCTACGGATACGGGGCGGTCGACGCCGCCGCGGCCATCGATGCGGCGACGCAGGCCTCCTTCGTGCCGGACACGACGCCACCGAGCCTGAAGGTGGACCGGCCGTCGAATGGGGCTGTCCTATCCGGCCGCTATGCGACGATAGTGACTGCATCCGACCGGTGGGGCGTGGCCGACGTCGCGCTTTCCGTCGACGGTGTGTCATACGCGACCGATACGCGGGCGCCGTACCGGTTCGTCATCGATACGCGGCGGTTTCCGGACGGTCCACATGAACTGTCATTTGTCGCCACCGACGCTACAGGAAACGCCTCAACACAGAAGACCGTTATCGTGACGTTCCGCTATTCCTCGGGAAGCGTGAGCGGATCGACCACTGCGATCACGTTTACCTCGCCGGCTGATGGAGCGACCGTTTCCCGTGATGTGAACATCCAAGCCAATGTGAGCGATTCCGACGGGCTTGCCTTTGTCGAATGGTTCGTCGACGGCAATTCGGTCTTAGTAAGCCCGGTATCCGGGCGGTCGTCCGGGGTGAGCTACCTGTGGCGGACGGCCGGCGTGGCCGCAGGCCCGCACACCATCGCCCTCGTGGTCACCGATGCCGGAGGAAACGTAACCACCGGGCAGCTCGATATCAACAGACGGTAGCCTCTATCTCACCGGGTGGTATCGCCGTCTCTTCGCCGATTGCGGGACCGACTTTCCAGTCGGTCGTGCTATCCGCGCAGCGCCCAGCGTATCATCTCGCCGACGTTGGCTCCCTTCCCCTGCATGAGAATCCCGACACGGAACACACGACCGGCGACAAAGACGCACGCCGTCGTGGTAGCGAGCACCAGCACCACACCCAACAACGGCTGCCAAAGAGGGATACCCGGCGGTACGGACTGACGCAGAATCATGAGCATGGGCGTAGCCGGTGGGATCAGCGACACCACCGTAGCAAATGTGGACACCGGTTCCTTCACCACGGGAACCCAGAGGAACAGCGGCACCATCACCACAACCATCACCGGAGTCATCAGGCTTTGTGCCTCCTTCATGTCACTTACGGCGGCGCCGATGGCGGCGAAGACGGAGCCGAACAGAAGCACGGCCATGATCTGAAAGACGACGAACCACCAGACAAGGTGTGCCGGGAATAGCTGTCCGAACCCGGTTCGATGGACCGCGAAAAACGCGCCGACAAGATAGATTGTGGCCATGGTCAGCGATACGCCGACAATGCCGATCAGCTTCCCCATCATCAATTGGAAGGGGGTGACGGAGCCGAGCAACACTTCGGCGATGCGCTGCATCTTCTCTTCGAGCACGCTTTGCATCAGAGGTGACGCGGATACCATCACGACCATCAGCATGAGCATCATCATGCCCATTGGGATAAGGAGGTTGGCGGCCCGGTTGGTTTCCTTCGCTTCCGTGATTTGCCCCTGATCATCCAGAGAGACCAGGCCCAGGTTTGTGACGTTGACCCAACTGATCGCCTTGTTGACAACAGCCGGCTCGATGTCAAAAGCCTCGAATCGCAGTTGCCTGACACGTGTGTTGATTCTCGGTGCGACCCAGTCGTGGAAATCGTCATACGTCGGGCTGTTCGAGTAATAAGCCACTCGATCCCGGGCCGGGTCGTCGCCGGGATGGACTGCCTCGGGCCCGATGATCACAAAGGCAAAGAGTTCGCCGTTGCGGACACGCTCCGACAGTTCATACGTGATCTTGGCGGGCTCGTTCGAGCTGACCCTGGCCTTGTCGATCAGGAACCTCGGCCTGACCTTCTTCCGCTCCGCACCTTCCCCCCTGAAGACATCCGTCTCATCGCGCTGCCGGGCGGCTTCGGCGATGGTATCGAAGAGCACATCGCTTTGATCCAGGATTGCGATCCGTTTGTCTTTGGTGTCGACCCTGTCGTGCATAATGGCCTGCATCATGATAGCACCGCCCATTAAAACGGGCATTAACACGATGCTGATGATGAATGCCTTGGTCTTGACGGCCGCCTGGTATTCGCGCACGGCTATGACGATGACCTTACGCATGGGGGGAGTCCTGTCGTTCGGAGATTCTTGACCCGGCCCTTCGTTTGCCGCCGGCGAACTCGGGGCCGGCTTCATCTGTTACAGGAGCGTCTTCAGTGGCCTCAGGACCCGCGATGCGCACAAAGATGTCGTGCAGTGACGGGCGGGTCAGCTCGAAGTGCGCAACGCGCCCGCGCTTCATCAAGGCGCTCAACAACTCCTGCGTATCGGTTTCGGGCGTGATGCGCAGCTCTTGAGTCGTTCCGAAGTCCGTGACCTTTTCGACGCCCGGAATGGTATGCGGATCGTAGCCGTTCCCTTCCACTTTCACTCGGACCGTGTCTTGCCCATAAGTGTTTTGAATTGATTCGAGCGTACCGTCCAGGACTTTTCCGCCCTTGAAGATCATGAAGATGAAGTCGCACATCCTCTCCGCCACGGCCATGTCATGCGTCGAGAAGATGATCGTGGACCCGCGGCGGCGCAGATCGAGCACGGCCTCGCGCAGCACGTCCATGTTGACCGGGTCGAGTCCGGTGAACGGCTCGTCCAGGATCACCAGCTCGGGCTCGGCGATGACCGCGGAGATGAATTGCACCTTCTGGGCCATCCCCTTCGAAAGGGTCTCGACCTTCTTATTCGCCCAATCGGTCAGGTCCGTACGCTCCAGCCAGGTGTTGACCGCGTGTTTGAAGTTGCGCCGGCCCTTAAGCTCTGCGTAGAACCGCAGGATGTCGCGCACTTTCATCTTCTTGTACAAACCGCGTTCTTCGGGCAGATAGCCGATGCGATCGTTGGCGGCTTCAAAGGATTCCTCATCCAGGACGCGGATATGACCGCCGCCGGGGTCTGGATGGTGAATGCGCATAATCATCCGCAGGGTCGTCGTCTTGCCGGATCCATTGGGGCCGATGAAACCGTAGATCGACCCCTGCGGCACGGATAGTGACAAGCTGTCGACAGCGGTATGCTGCCCGAAGGTCTTGGTGACGTTCTCAATCTCGACGACGTTCATTGTGCGACTCTTCGCTGTGACATCCGGTGACGCCGGCACGGTGATCGTTCGGGAGCGATTGTACGCGATTCGTAGTTCACGCTCAACGGCGCTCATCTGTATCTTCTTGTAAAACCGGGTGTCCGTAATCGTTGACTGGTGATCGCGCCAAGATAACCTGTCTGATGCACTGGATTTGCAGGTTACCGGGATACATCGTGCCCGGCGATCAGCGGTTCGACCCGCACCTGATGGCCTCCTCCATCGACGTACAACACGCCGATCTCGCCAACCAGGTCGACGCCGAGAGGATCACGGGCTATCGTGTCGGAGGTATGTCACCCTTCGCCATGCGCCGCAAGGTGCCGGTCGTCGTTTAGGAATCGCTGCCGGCCCTCGATCGGATCAGCGTCAACGGCCGCCGCCGCGGCGCACTGGTGGAGATGGCCACCGAAGACCTCGTCCACATCCTCGACGCCGGACCGGTGAACATCCGTAGATAATGAACAGCGTGGTAGCGAACCTCCGGGCGCCACGCCATTTTGCCCCGGTCTCCCGTGCCCGCATCTTGCGCCCCGGATTAGGACGCCTGGGTTCCCCGTCCGCGAAGCCATGTTTCGTTATACTCCAATCGACAGCCCATTGCGCCTGGCCAACTGTTGGCGGGCCGGGTACGGCGACATGCCCGGAATCCCCGGACCACGACTTATAGGACCTCGCTGGTGGACGAGAAGAACAAGGCCCGAAAAAAAGTGGATATTTAAGTCATTTTTCTGTTCCTTCCGGCACCGGTGCGCGGTACTATGTCCGAGAATGTGGTGGAAGGTTTCCGATTGAACGGAAACTGAAGTCACCCGAAGAGGAAGCTGGGGGGCTCCTCTACAGTTGCCTGGGTGCGGGGCCGGAGAGTGGGAGAGGATGCACGCAGCAAAAGGTGCCACCCCGAAGTCACACTTCCAGCGGTGGTGGATTCCTGCGCTCGTTGCTCTGCTTGCGGTCGGCGGCTTGTGCATCCCCCTTGCCCGGTCGCAGGGCCACTGGTACCTCGCCTTCGTAGGCCTCATTCCGCTGTTCGCCTCGATCCGGTTCCTTGCACCAACCGCTGCCATGGCCGCCGGTGCATTCTGGGGACTCTGTGTTTCCGTTTCCCTTGCCCTCTTCGGTGACATTACCGCGTCACACATCTTGGCACACCTTGGGGCGCTAACGGCAATTCCCGCGGTCTATGCTTACTTCGGCGCTCAGCTCACCCGACAAGTGGGCTTTAGCCCGTATCTTTTGGGCCTGGGCTGGATGGGCGTGGAGCTTGCTCTTTCGGCACTGGGGCTGCGCAACGGGCTGCTGGCACCTACGCTAGGCGACGGCTTGGTCATTCACTGGGTGGGCAACTTCGCCGGGGCCGTCCTGGTTGCCTTCCTTGTCGTGTACGTAAACGCATTGCTGTTCACAGCGGTGCGCGTTGTATACGTGTCGGCGAGCCAGCGGCGCTACGCCACCACGTCGAGTGATGGTGTAAGACGCCTCCACCCAAGGGAACCATTCCGCGAAGTATTCGCTTTCATTCGTCAGGCCAATCCCCGCGCACCGCCGCTACTTGTCTGGATCATTCAAGGGGAGAGGAAGGCGTAGCGCCCGCCCGGCATACGCGGTTCACAGGTGTCCGCCGGGGACCAGCAAGAAGGTGGCAGGGTTTTAACAAACATCAAGGGTAAGAAGATCGGGAATGGAGACTCGCAAAGCGAAGGAGGTTTATTCGATGAGGAAGCACGCTAGCATAATAATGTTGATGGTATGTTTCGGCTTCGGCGTTGGAAGTGCTCAAGCCGAATTGAATCACGATCCGGCTCAGCGCGGGCCAGGGGTAACCCTGGACGGCGGGTGGGCCTATGACCAGATCAGTGGTGCGTTGGTCGACTCGGATGATTCGCCCTACGTTTTCACGCTCACAGGGCACGCCATGTTCAGGATTACCGACCAGTTCATTACGGGCGACAGGTATTGGGTCTACGACGGGGGGGTGCTCATTCTCACGACCGCACCCTTCGCGGGCGCCGCCCCGTTTGGGGATGACGCCGTCGCAGACGCGGGGTGGACCAACCCTGCATATGAAGGTGGCGAAGTCAACCTGACTGCCGGGCCCCATTCGATAACGGTCCAGGGCGACGGCGCGGGAGGCATTCCTGCCGGATTCTATGTGCGACTGGACAGCGTGGAGGGCATCCCCACCGTCACCGAGTGGGGCCTGGTGGTTATGACCTTGATGCTGCTTGTGGGGGCGAAGGTGTACTTCAACCGCCGCCGCATGATGCAGACAACGTAGGGCGTGCTGTGTGCACGCCGAAACGTATAACGGCGAATTGTGTCGGGCCAAGCCCGACCTACCTAACCTAATCACCTGACTAGAAGGAGGAAGAATCGATGCAACTATCCAATGTGAGCAAGCGAATCGGCAGCGCCGTGGCGTGTTGCCTGGTTGCCAGTATCGTGGTCTTGGGCGTGACCGGCCCGGCAACGGCGGCGACCCCAGCGGAGATCGAGCAGGCGATCGTAGACGGACTGGATTACCTGGATTCGCAGCAAAACACCATCAACGGCTCGTGGGAAAACTCCGTTGGCGTGACCGGGCTGGCGGTGCTGAAGTTCGAGCACAGGGCCTACGAGCTGGGTTTCACGGACCCAACGGACCCGGGTTACCAGTATCACCAGCAGGTCATCGACGGGCTGGCTTACATTGTAGGCCAAAGCCACGACGTTGACATTTCTTCCGAGCCGGCTGCTGACGGGGACGGGGACAATATCGGTACATACTTCGGGTATGGGGGTGTTTACGACGCGGGGATAGCGATGATGGCCCTCGCAACCAGCCAGAATCCCGGATACACCAACTTGCTTCAGGACGCAGTTGATTGGATGTCCTTCGCCCAGAATAACTCGACCTGCGGTGTCCACCGAGGCGGCTGGGGATACAGCGCCAACGATTGCTGGTCTTCGGACAACTCCAACGGCGGCTATGCGACGCTTGGCCTGGGGTTTGCCGCTGCGTCGGGAGGCCCTTACATTTTTGGACTGACGATCCCCGCGTTCGTGAGGAGTGAACTGAGCATGTGGGTCAACGCTTTGCAGGATCCTCAAGGCCCCCCCGGTGATCCCAATGACGGGGGATCACACTACGATCCCGGCGGGGGGTGGGTGAACATCCTCAAAACGGGCAACCTGCTATACGAGATGCATCTGGCTGGTGACACAGTGACGGCGCAGCGCGTCCAAGATGCCATCGACTACATCGAGCGCCACTGGGGCGCCCCGGGCGGAGGTGATATCGGTTGGGTGAATCACTGCCAGGCTATGTTCACGATGATGAAAGGGTTCGAGGCCTTCAACATCGACCTGATCGACGCCGATGGGGGCGGCGTCCCGAACGATGACTGGTTCGACGAGGTCTCCACTCACCTGGTAAACACGCAAAACACGATGACCGGAGCCTGGCCCAATGACCCCTGGGGCGGTCCAGTGCTCTCAACCGCGTGGGCGCTGCTTACACTGGAGAAGAGCGTGCCCTCGGGTGCCATCCCCACCGTCACCGAGTGGGGCCTGGTGGTTATGACTTTGATGCTGCTTGTGGGGGCGAAGGTGTACTTCAGCCGCCGCCGCGCGATGCAGGCGTAACGGTCTAGTTCCAAAAGAACCGACACAAGGGGCCGTCTTGTCAGGCGGCCCTTTTTGTTGGCCCGTTCCCCCGCCCGGCCGTAGTAGTGTAAAACAGTGAGAAAGAGAGTGAAAAAGAGGACGCAGTTCTCTTCACGTACTGTCTTGACCTTGAAAAAGAGCTGCGTCCCTTCTTCTGTTCCGGCTTGGGGTCGAACCTGTCCCCAAGCCCCAGCGCTTCTTGAAGACGGCGAACATGTCGCAAATGCTCTTCCAGTACGGGCCATGCCCGCGCATGCGCTCGCCGAAGTTCGATTCGCTGAGGCGCCCGCCGCGGATGTCGCGAAGGCGGTTGATGATGCGATCGGCCCGCAACGGCATCGCTTCGCGCAAGCGCTTCAGGAACACGTCCTTGACGCTTCCGGGTAGGCGAAGTGCGGTGTAACTTGCGGAGCAGGCGCCGGCGCTGGCCGCTTGCTCCAAGATGCGAGGGATGTCGCGATCATTGAGGCCGGGAATGATCGGGGAGACGAGCACGCCGACTGGTATGCCGGCCTCGTGCAGGCGTCGCATCGCTTCAAAGCGTCGTGCCGGCACAGGGGCTTGCGGTTCCATGAGTTTCGACGTTTCCGCATCCGCAAAGGGAATGCTGATAGACACACGTGCACCAGCCGATGCGTTCAACCTGACCAGCACGTCGACGTCACGGACGACCAGAAAGCTCCTCGTCACTACGATGGCCGGGTTGCGTAGTTCCGTACAAACCTCGAGGCACTGCCGCGTGATCCGGTAACCGGCCTCGATCGGTTGATAGCAGTCCGTAATCCCTGAGAAGTGGACGCTCTCGCGTTTCCAGCTTGGTTTGCGAAAGGCCTTGCGCAGAAGCTGCGGCGCGTTGCGTTTCACGATCAGCTTGGTATCGAAGTCCGTGCCCGCGCCCAGACCCAGGTATTCGTGGTATGGCCTCGCGTAGCAATAGCTGCAGGCGTGCTGGCACCCCCGATACGGATTCACCGACCAGGTAAACGGCAGATCGGGGCTGTCGTTCCTCGACAGGATCGAGCCCGAGGTTTCCTCATAGACCTCAATCCTAGCCTCGGGCGGAGGCTCCAGCCACTCCCGATGCTCGCTGATGTACGGGTTCGGTGGATTGTCGACGCGACGCAGCTTCATGCAGAATCCCTGCCCCAGCCATAGCTCGCTGGACCGAGAATCCTTTCTCGGTCCTCTCACAGGTGTCGAGAAAGGATCTTCGACACAGCGTGAGAGGTTCCCGCCAATGGGTGCGAGAAAGGATTCTCGCACCAGCCTGTACTATATTCGGAAACTGTTAGGGCAACAAGGCCGAAATTGTGCGGATTACAGAAAGTCGCGCGCCCACAAAAACATACCGCGAACCTGTGAATTTGTGAGTTGTTGAAGGTCCATTGCCTTGCACCCGCCGCCGGGTACGATGCAGCGTGTGTTCTTGGATCAGGCGGTGGGTGGCATTGGTTTCCCCGTGTGGCACCGGTTTCCAACCGGTGGATTAAGAACAAACTCAAGGAGGAGCATCCGTGACGGCCAAGCTCGATCGAATCGTCCAGGGCGATTGCATCAAGAAACTCAACGAGTTCGACAAGGGCTCGGTCGATCTCGTCTTCGCCGACCCGCCTTTCAACATCGGCTACGACTACGACGAGTACGACGACAAACGGTCCTGCGAGGATTACCTCGATTGGTCCCGCCAGTGGATCAGTCAGGTGATTCGCATGCTGAAACCCGACGGCACGTTCTGGCTGGCCATCGGCGACGAGTACGCAGCCGAGCTGAAAGTGATGACCACGCGCGAGCTGGGGCTCACGTGTCGAAGCTGGGTGGTCTGGTACTACACGTTCGGTGTGCACTGCAAGTACAAGTTCGCCCGCTCACACGCTCACCTATTCTATTTCGTCAGGGACCCGAAGAAGTTCACGTTCAACGCTGACGCCGTTCGAGTGCCATCCGCGCGGCAGCTCGTCTACGGCGACAGACGCGCCAATCCCAAGGGCCGCGTGCCGGATGATACGTGGATCATCGCACCATCCCTCCCCCCTTTACAAGGAGGGACCGAGGGGGGTACCTCCATTCAGAACCGCGACCGTAAGGGAGCGGCCAATCCCCAATCCGCAATCCCCAATCCGCAATCGACAATCGACAATCGCTGGATTCTCAGGCCTCAGGACTTACCCGAGGGTTTCACGGCTGACAGCGATACGTGGTACTTCCCACGTGTCTGCGGCACATTCAAGGAACGTACGGGCTTTCACGGCTGTCAGATGCCCGAGCAGCTCCTGGGCCGTATCATCAATGCCTGCTCGAACGAAGGCGACCTTGTGCTCGACCCTTTCATCGGCAGCGGCACGACCCTGGCCGTCGCCAAGAAGCTGGGCCGCCGCTACCTCGGCATCGAACTATCAAAGGAGTACGTGAACAAGTGCTGCGATCGTCTGCGCCGCATCGAACCGGGCGATCCTCTCGACGGCGTCGAAGACCCGCTGACCAGCGTCGCCAAGACGGAGGACGGAATAATCCGCACCCCCGACGGCAAGCGTGTAAAGCGCGATGGGTCACCCAAACGCCGCGGAAGGCCAAGGCCAAAGGTTGACCAAATGAAGTTGTGGGAGTAGATAAACAGGGAGACGTTCAGCGTTATGTACTCGGATCTGGAAGTCCGGGACGTCTGGTCGTAGGTCGGTGTCATGGAGTCTAAGCTACCAGCGAAAGATGTAATCCTTCCGCAGGAGAATGGGCTCGGAAATCCTTAAACGGTGTTCGACTATCTGGTAAAGAGCTATGAGTGGAGCTGGATTGGATAGAAAGCGTTTGATCCAGGTGACGGCTGGGAATCTTCGAAACAGCCATATTTACATCACCGGGCACCACGACCTCTTTCCCTCAGATTGCTTCGGCGGACCCCGGCAGAAATCCACCCGGGCCACGCCGATCGTGATTGAACTTGATGGGCTTCAGCAGACCGTCGAGACTGACATCGGAACAGATGCGAGAACCGGGAGGCCTCGGCGACAGTTTCGCGCTCGGTCGTGGGTCAAGGACTTTTTCAAGTGGCATGGCGTCGCGGCCGGTGACTGGGTGTGCCTGAGGCGACTCGCCAAACGGCGATACCGCTTGACCGTTGAGAAGGGCGATTGGGGCAGATATATACACAGAACGTTCCTGGAGTTCTTTGCAGGCATCGGGCTTGTCAGAATGGGCTTGGAGGCTCGTGGGTGGCGATTGGCCTATGCTAATGACATTGATCCCCAAAAGCGGGACATGTATGACGTACACTTCGGCAATGCTGCAGAACACTTTCACGTTGCGGACATACATGACATCGCAGTGGATGATATCCCGGATGCCACCTTAGCAACGGCCTCATTTCCGTGCACGGACCTTTCCGTGGCTGGAGGAAGGCGCGGACTGCGCGGTACTCAGTCGTCCGCCTTTTTTGGTTTCATCCGTGTCCTTGAGGAACTTGGTGACCGTCGGCCGCCTGTGGTCCTGATCGAAAACGTCCTCGGGTTCCTTACCTCGCATAACGGTGGCGACTTTCAGCAAGCCATGTCGTCGCTCAACGAACTCGGTTATTCCGTTGATCCTTTCGTATTGGACGCCAAGTGGTTTGTGCCGCAAAGCAGACCAAGGCTGTTTGTCATAGCGACCATGCTCAACGGGCACGGAGATGATTTCTGCCAACTCGCTTCGCCAACTCGGCTGAGACCTTCGGTCGTCACAGAGTTCATTGCATCACACGCGAATATCCACTGGTCGTTGCGTGAACTGCCTCAGCCGCCCCAGCGTTCGACTAAATGCCTCAAGGACATCCTCGATGATCTTCCCGATGATGCTCCCGAGTGGTGGAGCAAATATAGGGCTGACTATCTTTACGATCAGATGAGCTCTCGACATAGAGTCATCGCGGATGCATGGATCAGGAAAAGGTGCTGGTCATTCGGCACTGTTTTCCGTCGAGTCCGTCAGCAACCTGATGGGCACAAGCGGTCCATGGGCGAACTGCGTTGCGATGGGCTAGCAGGATGTCTACGGACCCCTAAAGGAGGGAGCGGCCGCCAGATTCTCTTCAAGGCGGGCTACGGCAAGTATGCAGCCAGACTTTTGACGCCGAATGAATGCGCCAAGTTGATGGGTGCTGACGGGTTCAAGATTGAGGCTCCGGTCAACCAGGCATTGTTTGGCTTCGGTGACGCCGTTTGCGTACCCGCGATCTCGTGGATAGCGGAACACTACCTGAACCCTATGCTCCGGGGTATTCCGGCAACATGTCTAGGCACACACGCGGGGGGATGAAGCGATGTCATCCAGGAGAACAATGGACAGCTTTAAGTCGTGGTATCGGGCCCTTCGGTCAATGAAACAGTACGGGGGACGACCGGCCAAAGGAACGATCGCAGCGGCTCTGATTGTGCTGGAACGGCTACGTGAGAAGTGCGAGTTGTCCATCACCGCACACCTGACCGAAGGAGGAGCACAAATTGCCGGGCTCAGCCTTTCTTCGCTACGTAAGATTCTCGAACGATTCGGCGAGACCCGTGAATTCCCCAGTGAGGGCGGTAGGACCAACCGAGGTAACAATAAGCCTGTGCAACAACTCCTGGATGGGCTGAAGCGCTCAGGGCTCGGAGGTTTGCCGGACAAACAGCGCTCAAAGTTCATCGACGAAATGCAGCGATTCCTCGTCGAGTCGCTTGACGCGTACTACAAGCTTGAGCGAATTCGCTTCAACTTTGACGCGGCGAAACCCGCGCGTGGTCTGATTGGAGACATCCTCGGCAAAGCACAGGAGCGAAACCAAGGTGGTCCCGTGGCTCAGCAGTTGGTCGGAGCCAAGTTGGCAATTCGTTTCCCTCACCTTCAGATCGGCAACTTCGCGTACAGCGCAGCGGATGAGCAAGCAGGACGGCCTGGCGATTTTCATGTCGGAAACACGGCGTTCCATGTGACCGTTGCGCCAACGATGGGCCACATTGCCCGATGTGCAAACAACATCCATGAAGGTTTGGGAGCGTTCCTCATTGTCATTGACGCCAAGTTGACGGCGGCGAGGGCTCTGCTGGAAACCGAACGTCTGGAGGGGAAGGTTGCGGCAGAGTCGGTCGAGTCGTTCGTTGGGCAGAACATCTCCGAGCTTGCCGAGTTTGCACCGGCGAGATTCTCTGAGAAGCTCAAGGAACTGCTGAAAGAGTACAATCGTCGGGTTCGTGAGGTTGAGACAGACAGGTCATTGCTCATCGAGATACCAGGTTCAATGGGAGATCGCGAGGACTGAACTGTGGATACGTTCTCCGCAAAGGAACGTAGCCGTATCATGGCTTTGGTGCGTTCAACCAACACAAAGCCAGAGATGGTGGTCAGGAAACTCGTTTATTCCCTCGGCTATCGTTATCGTTTGCATCGAAGAGACCTCCCAGGTTGCCCAGATGTTGTCTTCCCGTCCAAGCGAAAGGTCCTCTTCGTTCATGGGTGCTTCTGGCATCAACATCGCTGCAAGCGCGGTTCCCGTATTCCGTCTTCACGGAGGGAATACTGGGTTGACAAGCTCCAGCGGAATGTCGTAAGGGACAGGAGGGTGAGACGAAACCTGCACAAGCGGGGATGGTCGGTTCTGGTAGTGTGGGAGTGTCAGACGCGCTCTTCTGTGCTCGACCAGCTCGTTCGACGAGTCGTACGGTTCCTCGACTCGGATTGACTGTCGCCGGGCGCCCCGTCCTGTTGCGGAGCACGGGGCGGGGGACGGGCGGAGTCGATCGCCCGCGCCAAGATGGCGTGGGGATCCTCGGTGTGGATCCTGTTGCCTGTGGGTCTCCGTAGGTTCTCTTGAGCCCTTCCCGCTTTCCGAGATGTCTTGAGCAAGGTGCATGACACTTTTCGCGGGCGTGTGTTGTCCAGGGAGAGTCCCGTAGGGACGAAAGACAGTAGCCTCGGGCGTAAGCCCTGGGACTGAGGCGGCGACGGGTACCTACGACGCCCACGCCGGTGATTTCGACCTGATTGCCCCTCACCAGGACCCCCAGCGGTATCCCCAGCAGTGCGACGTGATGCGAAACAAAACGAAACAGCGGGCGACGAGACTCGAACTCGTAACATTCAGCTTGGAAGGCTGATGCTCTACCAATTGAGCTACGCCCGCAGACCTCTATCGCACAGGCATTCGACGGCTCGTCGAGAACGACGGTCCCCGTTCCCCCAGCGGCAATCGTAGTCCGTGACGGCAACGTCTGCAACCCTTGGTAAAAGGCCTGTCGCGCAGATTGCCGAAGCGGTAATCCGCAAAGAATGAGGCATCCGTGTCACCTGCCCGTCATATCGCCTGGAACGGATCGTCATCCGCTGAACTTATATGTAGCGTGATGCCCGGTACGGCCGCCTCCAGCCGCGCGGCGAGAGACGGCAGCACCGGTCGTTCGCTGGCCCAGTGGCCCAGTGCAATGGCGGTGCAGCCGATGCGCTGGATGGTCAGCGCGTCATGGTGGCGGATTTCGCCGGTGATGATGACGTCGTTCGGTCCGAGTGGGATGTGAAACGGTGGGTGGCCCATCTCTTTAGAGGTGGGGGACCCCGATTCGGCGTGCAGAATCGCATCCCCACGTCTGAAGACATGGGGCACCCCGGCGCCGACGACGATGACGGCCCGGTCGATGGTGCGATCCGGCGGCCCGATGATCTGGATGTTATCAATCTTAGTTGCGCGCTTCAGCTTACGGACGAGCTTGAGCAGCGTTGTAAGACGCGGCAGCTTACCAACCCTACCGATACCGCGCACCGGCCTCGGTTTAAGCGGATAGAGGTCGAAGGCCGGCTCTTCGTAGGGGTGGGCTTTGACCATCGCGCTGACCACGGCCGGCAGTGCTGTCGAGGCCACCACGGTTTCAAGGCGAATCTCGTCGGCGTATTCCATCCGGCCTCGCTCGCCGATCGTCGGTTTGGCCGTGTTGCCGCCGAAGAAGGTGCCTTGACCGGATGTTCGATAGCTGCACCGGCTGTAGTCGCCGATCTGTCCCGCGCCGGCCGCGAACATGGCGTCGGCGACCGTTTCGACGTTGTCCGGCGGAACGAAGACCACAAGCTTACATTCGCTTACCGAAGGCTCGTCGACGTACTCGATCGGCGCGGTGTCCTCGACGCCGCAAAGTGACGCTATGACGTCATTCGTTCCACCGTCGGCCGCGTCGAGGGCCGTATGTGTGGCATAGACGGCGATGCCGTTTTGGATGCATCGAAACACGATTGCTTCCGTGCCGCTTCCGTCGGCGCGGACTTTCGAGATGGGCTTGAAGATCGGCGGGTGATAGGCGAGGACGAGGTCGACCTTCTCCCGCACCGCTTCTTCAACTACGGCCGGTGTGAGATCGATGCACGCAAGCACGTGTTGGACCGGGGCCGACGGATCACCCGCGAGGAGCCCGACGTTGTCCCAGCTTTGGGCGAGCCCCGTCGGCGCGATCGACTCCATGGCCGTGCAGATGTCGCCTACGGTGCACTCCGGTCCGCTTTGCGGGCGCTCGCTCATTGATCACCGCACTCCTTTTTCACGCGTTTGCGATACTCGGCAAGCAGCTTCTTAGCCACCGGCCCGACCCGGCCGTCGTGGATGTCGTGTTTTTCGACGCGGATGACGGGCATGACCTGCATGACGGCGTTGGTCAACAATACCTCGTCGGCGTCGAGCAGGTCGTCGATCGACAGGGGACACTGATGAGCTTCGGTCCCGGTCTCACGCGCGATGTCAAGCACGACGCCACGCGTGATCCCCGGCAGTACGGGCGTGTCAAGCGGCGGGGTCCTCAGCGCACCGTCGCGTACGATAAACACGTTGCTAATTGAGCCTTCAGCCAACCGGTTGGCCGTCGGAAACCAAAGTGCCTCCACACACTGCGCTTGCCGTGCCTCACGCAGGCCGAGGAGCCGGGGAAGATAACCGGTGGTTTTGTGGCCGGCGATCGGGTCCGTTGGTGACAGTCGAAAGGGGCAGATGGCCACCTGACTGCCCCTTTCGTAGAAGTCTGACGGATAAGAAGACAGCCTTGCGGCGGTTGCACACACCGTAAGCTGTGACGTGGCCTCACTCGAATCAATATCCATTGAGCCCGCGGACACGGTCAGCCGGACCCGCGCGGTCGTAAGGTCGTTGCGATCCAGCAGCTCCTCGAACCCGGCGCGAGAGGGGAGCACATCACGTTGAATCGGAGTCAGCAGCTTCGAGGCCGATCGGACCAGCCTCTCGATGTGCGACTCGAGGCGGAAGATGCGGCCGTTCTCCGCTCGCATGGTCTCGAACAGCCCCGCCCCATGAAGCCAACCACCGTCGTAGACGCTCACCACGGCGTCGGATCTGTGTACGAAGGCCCCGTTGAGGTAGATCGAAGATATCACAATATTGCCACCTCCTGCGGTAGCGGTGAACCGGCCGGTGCATCGCAGCCCAGCGCCCGCAGCATACCCGCGGCTTTCACGAGAATCTCGTCGTATTCGTCTTCTGGCCTGCTATCTGCCACGATGGCGCCGCCGGCGTAGAGGTGGACCGCATCGGCGACCTGGATCATCGTTCGAATCGCGATGTTGAGCGACATGGAACCGTCCAAACCGATCGTTCCGATCGAACCGCAATAGACATCCCGCGCCGTCGGCTCGAGCTCGTCGATGATCTGCATCGCCCGGATTTTCGGCGCACCGGTGATTGATCCCCCAGGGAAAGCAGCCCGCAGCAGATCCACCCAGGTGTTGGGCGGCTGTAAATCGCCCTCGATCGTGGCCACGCGATGGAATAGGGTGGGGTGCTCCTCGATTTCATCGGCGTTGGTTACCCGCACGGAGCCAAACGAGCAGACCCGGCCCAGATCGTTGCGAAGCAGATCGATGATCATGTTGAGTTCCGCACGATCCTTCTCACTTGCGATCAGCTCGCGGCGATAAGCGTCGTCGGCTTCGGGGTCAACTCCGCGAGGTCGGGTCCCTTTGATCGGCCGGGTCACCACGTGCCCGTCACGCAGCTCCAGAAACAGCTCGGGGGAGGATGAAAGAATCGCCGCGTCGCCCCACAATAGCAGGGCAGCGTAAAACGAGGGGTTCACCCGACGCAGCCGGCGATAGAGCGTCAGCGGCGAAACGTCCGTCCGGGTGGTAAAGCGCTGCGTGAGGTTAACCTCGTAGATGTCACCGGCTTCGATGTAGCGTTTCGCCCGGTCGACCTTGGCCAGATATGCGTCGTGTGACATGTTTGGCACCGGCGGGGAAGTGGCGAGCATCGACGGCAAATCGGTAGCGTCAAGCGCCGCTGCCGACTCCAGACGCTTACGCAGCGTTGCGAGGCGCTCGCCGACGGTCGGCCGCCGTCTGGCCATCGCCGTCGGCCAGGCGACTGCGGTCAGGTACCATTGCCGGGCAGCGTGGTCGAAGATCGCGGCTGCGTCGTAGAGGTTGAACCGCAGCAGCGGCCACGACAGATCGCGGTTTGTAGTGACGCTGATTCCCTCAATGGTCAGTCCGGCTTCATAACTGATAAACCCGATCCATCCGCCAACGAACGGGAGGTGAGTGGTCAGGCCGGCTACCGCCGGGCGAGTGGCCACGTAATCCGCGAAGGCGCGAAACGGGCATCCTGACGCGGGGTGGTCGATGGAAAACACCTCAACGGGATCGCAGGCAAAGATGGAGAATCGCCCGTAACTTGCGTTTTGAAGCGAACTTTCGAGGATTGCGGGTCCTGGGGCGCGCGAAAAAGTTACAACGGCTGACTCGATGGGAATTCGCAGATCGATCGGCTCGATGACGACGTCCGCGGTTGGTGGTGATGCGAGGTTCATCAGGGCGGGAAGTATACCAGACCCCGGTCGGTGTGATTAGCACGATCCTCACCCATCACGGTATGCGTTGACAGGTACTCGTACCGTGAGTACCTTCCGGTTGGCGCTACGGGTACGTGCCGCTAAGAAACATGGAGAAGTATCAACCGAAGGATCACCCGCCATGTATCCCCAATATCGTTCACAACTCAGAGGTTTGTGGATTGTCTCGATTCTCATTCAGCTTGTGCTGATACCGGAAGCAATCGGTCAGACCCCGGACAAGCCGGTGGTCAGCCAGGGGGAGGTGACCGGCGACGACGTCTATGTGCGCTGCGGCGCGAGTACGAATCACTACCCGGTTTGCAAACTCAACGCGGGTGATCGCGTGACGATCGTGGGCGAGACCGGCGAGTGGTACGAGATTCTCCCACCCGAGGCTTCGTTCAGCTTCATCTCAGGCGACTACGTCGACACGGCGGACAACAAGACAGGCGTAGTAAACGGTAACAACGTCCGCGTCCGCGCGGGTTCATCGCTGCCTGAGTTCAGCAAGCTCAAGTATTGGGTACAGACGAAACTGTCCAAGGGGACGAAAGTCACTATTCTCGCGCGCGAGCCCGACGGGTTCCTGCGGATCAAGTCACCGACCGACGTGACGCATTGGATTAACCGCAACTTCGTCGAATTCGTGCCGGATGCTCTGGTCGAGCTCGAGCGGGAAGCACGGAGCACCCTGACCGCAGAAGGGGGCGAATCGAAAGAGGCCACACCTGAGTCGGCGGACACCGTGGGTGATGCGGTGAGAGATGGCGAAGAAAGCGCGGATGCATCGATGCTCGCCGCCTTGCCCCCTACGCAGGAACGTCAGCGGCTTCAGGAGATCGATGCCGCCGCCAGATCAGAACTCGCCAAGCCGCTGCTCGAGCGGCGGTTCGAAGCGTTGATCGAACGCTACCACGTTATCGCGGCGCAGGAAGATGATGAGTTCGCCCGGCGATTTGCGCGGGCGCGAGTCGAGCGGCTCAGCCAGATGACGGCGCTGATCGATACGGTCCGGAAGATGCGGAAACTCAACGAAGAGTCGGAGTCGAAGCGTCGTGGGTTCCTGGAAGGCCGGGCCAGGATTCGCGAGGTGATGCCCCCGGTTCCCAGTGCGCTCGATGCGCAGGGGGAACTCCGCGCAAGTGCGCTGTATCCACCCGGATCGTTCCCGCAGCGGTATCGGCTTGTGGATACGACCGGGCCGCGCGATCGCACCATCGGGTATGTGGAGATTCCGAAGGATTCGCCAATCGAGGTGGATGCTTTTCTTGGCCGCTTCGTCGGTGTCCGAGCGTCGGCCAAGCGGCTGCAAAAGGGGGGCGTAAACCCCGTGCCGATTTACATGGTCAGTGAGCTGGTACTGCTGCAACCGGCCACGTCCACGAATGATTCGTCCGGGTAGGACTGGTTTTCTAGTGAGGATCACATTATGACGAAATGCTGGAACTCGTTCGTACGGAAGGCGGGACCGCTTCTGGGTGCGGGGTTGCTTCTCCAAGTTGGCAGTTGCGCTGTCGATCCCAATGCCATTGTTGGGGGGCTGGTCACCACAGTTTTGAACAATCTGATCACCAGCGTCGTGTTTGGTGCCTTCAACGTTTCCTTGTCAGGCTTTTGACCGTATCGCCACCCATTGCACGCGCAACGATTATCGGCGATGGGGGTCTGGGTACGATGTGCGCGCTGTTGCTGGCGGAGCGCGGCACGCGCGTCACGTTGTGGGGTCTCTTTCCCGAAAACATTGCGGCGATCAAGCGCGACCGGGAGAATAAGCGCTTCCTGCCCGGTTTCACACTTCCCGAATCGATCTCGTTTGTCAGTGACCCGTCGCTGGCGTTCGATGAGCCGACACTGATTGTCTCAGCCGTTCCCTGCCAGTACGTGCGGTCGGTCTGGGAGCGTTTCGCAAAGCATGTACCCCGAAACGTTCCGATCGTCAGCGGCACCAAGGGGATCGAAGTCGACACGCTCCTGCTGCCGACGGCCATTCTCAGGGAGTGTGTTGGAGAAGCGCCGCTTGCCTGTCTCTCCGGGCCGAGCATCGCCCCCGAAGTCGCAGCGCGAAAGCCCGCGAGCGTGGTCGTGGCCGCGGAAAACCCTGCCGTCGCCAGGTTGGTGCAGAGGGCCTTTAGCACGAACTACTTCCGGGTGTACACCAGTAGCGACCTGATCGGGGTCGAGCTTGCCGGGGCGGTCAAGAACGTCATCGCACTGGCGGCCGGGATTGGTGACGGCATCGAGGC
The DNA here is from genome assembly GCA_049644045.1 of Phycisphaerae bacterium. Lineage (GTDB taxonomy): Bacteria > Planctomycetota > Phycisphaerae > UBA1845 > UBA1845. Next base: position 6,098 of record JBARRC010000078.1, on the reverse strand, counting down.
CGGTGACAATGGTAAGGCAGCCCTGCTGACCCGGGGGCTTGTCGAGATCACGCGTCTCGGCGTGGCGGTAGGGGCATCGGCCGAGACCTTCCGGGGCCTCGCCGGCGTGGGCGATTTGTTCACGACCTGCGTGTCAAAGGTCGGTCGCAACCGCACGGCCGGGGAGCGCATCGGTCGAGGGGCGACGGCGGAGGAGGCGATCGCAGCGACCGCTTCGGTGATCGAGGGCATTCCCACGACGAAAAGCGTGCTCGCCCTGGCTGCACGGCACAACGTGGAGATGCCGATCGTCTCAGCGATGGCGTCCGTGCTGTTTGAGGGGCGCCGGCCGGCTGATGCCATCGAAGCGCTGATGACCCGCCAACTGCGGCGCGAGTCAGTAAGTTGACGAGCTTTGCTTCACGGGTTGCAAACCCGTGCCACAGATTACAAATCAGGACGCCGGGACGAGCATATGGGGAAGGTCGTGTTGCGCGTCGACGAGACCTCCAACCGGCTCGTTGAATAGTGCGCAGATGGCAATCCCCTTGGCCCAGTCTACCGACCATCGCTTTGAGAACGAGGAGAAGTGGCGCCGGTAATCCTCAAGGGTATTGTGCCAGATGGAGTCGGGCTCTCGACGCCCGGAGAGGTCGGTGATGATGAGCATGATGAACACGCCGGCAGGCTTTAGATGTTTTACGAGCGTGGTGGTTGCATCGAACGCCTCGTTGCTCGCAAGATCGTAGTGGTAGGAACTGAGGCCGCGGGCGAGGACGACGTCGAAGCTTGCCGGCTCGAAAGGCATATCTCGAAAGTCGCAGCAGTAATAGGTTCGCTTCGGGTGGTGGCTGCGGGCCCATTCGATGCCGCTTTCAGAGCGATCCACCCCGACGCAGTCGAACCCCATCCGGTTGAACAGGTTGGTGTGAAACCCGCAGCCGCACGCGACCTCCAGCATGCGCATGCCGCGCCGCAGGCCGAATCGCTTGACGACATGACGCCGATGCCAGAGGTACTCCTTCCCAAACGAGTACTTCCACCCACCGGTCTTGTAGGTCTCGTTGTAGAACGTGATTCCGCGGTCTTTGTTGGGTTCACCCGCCATGAAGCAGACTCCACTGCTTGGTTATCGGCTTTTGTCGAGCGCGGTCTGATGTGAGTCCAAGCAAAGCCGCCTCACCGGGCGACCGATAAAACGTGTGAGAATATGTAGACGTTGCTTAGGAGGTTATATCGCCGGTGCGCGCATGGGGGATTACTGCCGCAGGACCTGAGCTACTGCGCTACCGCCAATTGCTGCTTAGCCTGACGTGGCGGGATCTTCGGGTCCGGTACAAGCAGTCGGTGCTGGGGATCGGCTGGGCCGTCCTGCTACCGCTCTCCATGATGCTTGTCTTCACGTTTGTGTTCACGCGGGCCATCGACGCGACGGCGATACTGCAAGTGGACATGCCGTACGCGCTGTTCGCGTATATCGGACTCGTGCCGTGGACGTTCTTCAGCATGAGCCTTAGTAGCTGCGTGAACTCATTGGTGGCCAATCGCAACTTGGTGACCAAGGTGTACTTCCCGCGCGAGGTGTTCCCGTTGTCATGCGTGGCTAGCTCCTTTGTCGACTTCTGCATTGCGATGACGGTGCTCGTGGGGCTGATGGCTTACTTCCACCTCTCCGGCAAATGGCCCTTTACGCCGCACTGGAGTCTGCTGTTCCTGCCGGTGGTCGTTCTGGTGCAGATCATGCTGACAATCGGAATCGGCATGTTGCTGGCGATGGCCAACCTCTTCTACCGCGACGTCCGGCAGGTTTTCAGCGTGGTGATCCAACTGTGGATGTTCATCTCAGCCGTGGTGATCCCCGTTCCACGGGATGGATCGCTGTTGGCTCGCGCCCTAGCGGTCAACCCGCTGGTCCCGATCATCGGAGCGTATCGTGACTGTGTGGTCCACGGGCGCTGGCCCGAACCGGGGCCCTTTCTGTATGCAACCATCGTTGCGGTAGTCCTGTTGGTCGGCGGCTGGATTTGCTTCCGACGAGCGTCGTTCAAGTTCGCGGAGTGCATCTGATGAGTGACACGGTGGTGCGCTTCTCGAACGTATCCAAGCGGTTCCGCCTCGGGGAAACGCACGATTCACTACGTGACCTTCTCGCCGGCGGGCTTGCCCGCTTGTTCGGACGGCACTTGGATCGGAATGGTCGCTCGATGTTTTGGGCGCTGCGTGACGTGAGCTTTGCCGTGGCGCGTGGCGAACCATTGGGGATCATCGGTCCCAACGGCGCGGGCAAGAGCACCGCGCTGAAATTACTCGCAGGCATCCTGCGGCCGGATGGGGGGCAGATTCTCGTCAGTGGGCGGCTGGCTGCCCTGATCGAAGTGGGCGCCGGTTTTCACGGCGATCTGAACGGCCGGGAGAACATCTACCTCAACGGTGCGATCCTGGGGATGACCCGCGAGGAGATTCGGCGCAAGCTCGATGGGATCGTCGCCTTCGCCGGTATCGAGCGGTTTATTGACATGCCCGTGAAGCGTTACAGCACGGGCATGTCCGCCCGGCTCGGTTTCGCTATCGCAGCACACGTCGATCCCGACGTTCTGCTGGTCGACGAAGTGCTCTCCGTCGGCGACGCGGTCTTCAGGCTGCGGTGTGTGGAGCGGATGCGCGAGCTGGTCGACGGCGGTACCACGCTGGTCTTCGTGACGCACAACCTCGATCAGATGCAGTCGATCTGCCGGCGCGCACTCGTGTTGGAGAGCGGGCGATGCGTCTTTGAAGGATCGTCACGCGAGGCGGTCGGCCAGTACCTAAACGCGATGTCTAAGGCGTATCCGAGCTGGCCTACCGATATCACAACCGGCGATACGGATAACGCTTCGGCGGTTGAATTGACCAACCTCGTGTTCGTCAACGAGACTGGCGAGGAAGTCGTCTGGCTTCGGGTCCGCGAAGCGGTGCGCGCGGTATTGACCTTTCGACTGCGTCGACCCGTCCCGCGGCTGGTTGTCGAGCTCAACCTGCGCGCCTCCGTTGGTGAGAACCTGCTCAGCTTTAACACCGGCCGCGAGGGTCTGATGCTCGACGGGACGGTCGGTGACCACAGGGTGACGCTGGCGCTCCCGCGGATTCCCCTCGCCGGCGGACAGTACTTCTGGAACGCACGGATGTGGAACGCCGAGACCGGTGAAACGCTGATCGACACCCCCATGAAGTTTCCGATGGTAATCGACGATGAGGGTCACGCCACAGGAGCTTTGGCGCTCGACCACGAGTGGGGTCCCGTCATAGTATCGCCGGTCTCTGCGGGCTCTGTCGAACCAAAGGCACAGGCGGGCGCGCCTGTCGGTGCCGGAGATGCCCTGTGAAGATCTGCATGCTCGGTGATGCGGGGTCCGTTCACATTCAGCGTCTGGCTCCCGGGCTGGCGGAGCGCGGGCACGAGGTGCACATCGTGTGTCACAAACCCGTGGACGTACCGGGGGCGAGCGTGGAACGGTTCCGTGTTCCACCGCCGAGCTTGCGCAATCCTCGCCGTTGGCATGGTCGATGGAGGCACTACCTTCGCGGTCTACTCGACCGTTTCGATATCGTAAACATCCAGTTCCTCTGGGATTGGGGCTTCACGCCGGAGATCATGCAGCGGGGATGCGTTGTCGCCTCCGCATGGGGTTCGGACATCGTGCCTCCACCGGGCGAGGGGCTGCCGTCGCCGGATGCGACGGCGTCGTGTATCTCGCTGCTTCGCCACGCTGACGCCGTGACGGCATTGGGACCGACGTTCGCCGGCATCGTGGCGAAGTTCGCCGGTATCGATGTCGACCGTGTTGATGTGGCGCCGCTCGGGGTCGATCTGGTACTGTTCCGACCGAGCGAGATCGTGAAAAGAAGGGAAACGGGTCCACATCGCGTTGGGTTCTTCAAAGGATTTCGTGAGGTGTATGGACCGACCTATTTGATCCGGGCCATACCGATCGTACTGAGGGATCTGCCAGACACACGTTTTGATCTGATCGGTGATGGGGCCCAACTTTCGCGTTGCAAGTCACTGGCAGCGGAGATGGGGGTGGACCACTCGATCCAATGGATTCCGCGCCAATCACACCACCGTATTCCAAGCTGGCTCTCACGTTGGGACCTGACGGTGATTCCCTCGGTCTGCGAGGCGTTCGGAGTCGCGGCCCTGGAGTCATCGGCCATGCGCGTGCCGGTCGTGGCGTCCAACGTGGGTGGACTCCCGGACACGGTTCGCGACGGCGAGACCGGGCTGCTTGTGCCTGCAAGGTCGCCGGAGGCATTGGCGGAGGCGATTGTCGCTCTGCTGAACAACACATCACGCCGCCGGCGGATGGGCGAGATGGGTCTGGAGTGGGTGCGAACGCACTACGAGTGGCAGCATACTCTTGATCAATGGGAACACGCGTTTCGGCGCGCGTTGGATCGTGCGGCGGTCATGGTCTGAATAGCTTATGGGGCTGGGCGTTTGGTGTTGCGGAACCACACGATGGCGTCGTTGGTCAGGCCGCTGAGGCCGCTGCGATCAAGTGTCACAATAAAGTCATTTGCTCCGTCGCCGTCCAGATCGACAACCAGAATCGAGTTGATGAACGTGGCGCCCGCCACCTCCTCCGGTGTCACATTCGGGTCGGTTGTGGCGAGGCCGCCGCCCGGCGTGCCCCCTGCCTCATCGTTGACGATGAGGTTCTCGATCCACTGGTCATAAACGCTCGGCGCCGCCTGCGAGTCGAACCAGGCCAATCCGCCCTCGGCGGACGCAATCACCTCGAGTTGCCCATCGAAGTTCAGGTCACCCAGGGCCAGTGCTTCGGGCACGCGATCGGGAAACTCCGCCAGGGTGTAGACCTGCCACGGGATATTGCGGAAAGGATCCGTCAGCGGCGGGTCCGGAGGTGTTGCCAGGAGCGCAGGTGTCGTTGGATATTCCGGTCCCTTGAGCCATTGGATCACCCGGCCGCCCGTGGATCGCACCACGACGTCCAGGATCCCGTCCCGATCAACGTCGCCCAGGCGAACGATATCCGCGTCGCCGATCCGGGTGAAACCTGCGCGGGGCTCAACCTGACCAACCGTGCCGACATTCCAAGAGCCGTCGTGGTCGTAGTAGATGTTCACCGCATCCGTGGCGACGTACAGCGGGTTGCGGTACCACCTGACGTTCATCGACGCCGCCCGGGGGAAGGTCACGACGATGTCGAGATCGCCGTCGCGATCGATGTCGCCGAGAGCCACGTCTTTGATTGGCGAGCACTGGTCAAGTTCCTTGACCACAGGATTGCATTGGAAGGGGTCAGGGATAGCCCTGACGGTCCAGTCACCGCGCTGGACCGAATCGGGACCGTCGTTAGTGAATAACAGCACTTCGGGCGGATCGTTGCAGACCGGGTTCCACGCAACCACGATGTCCAAATCGCCGTCGCCATCCATGTCGCCGACGGCCATGTTGGTGAAACCGCCTTCTTCAGGCGGTCCGTAAGCGCTGCCCGCTCCGGCCAAGTACGAGGACTTCACATCCTGATCGCGCCATGCCAGTGCCTGGTTGGCTTCCTCCGGGTTCTCCGGCCCCATATACATCAGAATGACGCCGTTTAGAACCTTATTGCAGTCAACCGGTTCGGTCCCGAGGCAGGTAGCCGTGCAAAGCAGCGTTTCCTTGATCAGCACCGCGATGTCCATCGCACCGTCTTGATCGAAGTCGGCCACTGCCAACCCAGCGACCGACACGACTGGGATGTTCCCGGCGAGCGTCACCGTCTCAAAGCTCATACCCCCGGACGAGGTACGCCCCTGAAGGTGAATCTGCACGGGCTGCGACTGGTTCCACGCGGAGACGAGGTCGAGCAAACCATCGTTGTTGAGGTCTTCCGCGACGACGAACTGCGGCCCGGCGGAGTCCTCGCTGCGCGGATCGACCTGAACCGCGGTAAAGAAGCTCAGGGTCCGGCCCGTGTCAAGAAAACCTGCCCCGCCGCCGGCGTAGTCGCTGTAGTTACCCCGGCAACCGGCGAATGTACCGAGCAACGCCACGGTTACTGCCGCCGCTACGGCGAGCAGTCCCTCAGGTTTACACAGCCAAGACTTCATAGACCGTTCCCTTGGTATGGTGG
>JBARRC010000077.1:0-7492 GCA_049644045.1 Phycisphaerae bacterium | reverse complement strand
CGCCTGGCCTACGTACTCGTCCTTCCGGCAGAATGTTTCCCCCCTTGATCTCACGCAGACCCACCAGAATCGCGCGTCGCGAAATCCCCGTAGCGCGTGCCACCAAGGAAATGCCACCGTATCCAATTGAGCTGGCTTCCGTAGCGGCCCAGACACGGCGCGTTTGCTCGTCCAGGCGCGAGGCAAGCACGCGGAACTTCACACGAATCGCAGCTTCTGTGGTCATGCCGGAAGGATACGGATTTCCGGCCTAAGTTGCAACACTTATTTTGTCGCAGGCCCTTAGCCCACTGCACCATACCGGCCGGCCTCGCCGCCGCCGCCCGCCAGGAACCCGCCGACACTGTTCATGCAACAGCAACTAGCTACCCAACAGAATGGAGTTCCATTCATCCCTTCGGCTGCCGGGCGCATTGAGCGGATCTCGGATCGCCACCAGAACCTGAGCCATACGTCCCTGTGGGTCGAGCTGCCCGAGAGGTCGCAGGACCATGCCTTCTCGGCTTACGGTGTTCTCGCCGGTCACGAGTGTCACCGTCACCGAGCTGCCATTGGATTCGTTCAGGTCGGAGTAGCGTATGTCGCCCAACCGGGCGACCGGAACGGCAGCCTCAATCCAGAACTCGTCAACGGCGGCCAGTGTCGCGGCCGTGATCTGCGGTCCGACCAGTTGACCCACCTCGACCGATTCGCTCAAGACCATCGCGTCGAAGGGCGCTACCACGGACGTTCGTGATAGGGCGAGCTTCGCGCCCGCAAGTCTGCTTTCGGCGATGGCCGTCTGAGCCACAGCGCGGTCTACAATGTGCTCTTGCTCAACGATCTGCGCGCGGAGCGCAGCACTCGCCGCCTGTTGGCTGGCGTGACTGGACTGAGCATCTCGAAGCTCAGCTTCGCCGGCTTGTTCGTTCTCCGACAGTCTTCCCAGTCGCTCCATGTTCCACTGCAGGTATTCAACCTCAACCTCGCTCTGCTGGGCGCGTTTGAGCAGGACCTCCACACCCGCGCGAAGGCTCTCGACCTGCAGTCGAGCAACGTCGACCTCCGCCGCGGCTTGGCGAACCGCGATATCGTAGTCCGCCTTATCGATTTCGAATAACGTCTCGCCCTCTTTGATCAGGCCGCCGGGAATCAGACGGGGAAGCAAGGAAACGAGTCGACCGGTTACCTCGGGCTGAACGCGAATCTCGCGTGCGGCAACGACAGTTCCGAACGCCTCGACGAACGTGGGTTGGTCCTGCGGTTCCAGTCTCGCGACGCCCACGACGGCTGCGATCTGCGGCGGGTTGGATTTCGGTACTTGCGGAGGCGTTTTGAGCAGGACCGCTCCGACCCCGGCGGACGCTGCGACCAACGCCAGCGGAAGCAAGACGCGCCCGACGCTGATCGCTCTTCGAGTCGTATCCTCTTGAGTCATTCCTTCTATGGGTGCCCCCAAACACGTTCACCGTCTGGCGTCGAACACGCGTTTTGACGCCTTGTCGAACCATCTTACGCAATTGGCGTCGATAAAGCACGCGATTGATGTCTGGGACTTGCAGCGGATTCAAGTCTTGTGCAGTAAGCCGCTGTCCCTGGTGAAAACCTCGCCCGAGGCCACTGAGGCTTCTCGGCGGGCTCGGCGTGGAGCTGTTGCGAGCAGAAGGGGCGTCACGGCAACGATTCAACAGCACTCTAGGGTGGCAACTCCGTGCGGTTTTAGGTGCAAGCGCGTACTCTCGTCACCGGATGCCTGGGTCGCCTTACGTGTGTGTGCTCAGGCCGCGCGGCAGTATCGGTGATGCAGCCCCTGTCGTTCCGTTGAGGTCACACGCCTTTTCTCCTTCTGTTTGAACGTCGGAAAGGTGGTTCCGTATCTGAGCCGCCCGCGAGGCGACGATTACCCTCGGTTCTGTTCCTGCCGGCACCGAGAAGCCAACGAGTGTGGCTTCACGTTCGGCGTTGTCCGGAGTCTTGAATCGCACGATTTTGCACACAAAGACTGTCAGGACTCGTCTGTTCCAGTCGTCGAATTCAAGTACGAAGGGCACCATTGTGCTAGAATCCGAGGGCTTGGGGCGCCGCGTCGCCTCTTTTCGATACAACAGGGAGCCGAACATGTATACACAAATCGCGTTAGTCTGTCTGTCCATTGCGGTGTTGGTGCAGGGCTCAGCCCGAGCATATGCGGCGCAACGTCATGCCGATCCGCCCCAGCGCACGGAGGTCCGTAAGGCGACAGCCGGTGTACCGCTCGAGGCGTCGCGTGGGCCCTCTGCGACTGCCGCGGCGGGCGGCGAGACGGCCGGTTCGCTCTTCGAGAATGTGGTGGCCGTCTTGCGGGAGCGCTACTACGACGCGCAGTTTCGCGAGAATGTCCTGCCGGGGCTCGCCGAGCGCTATCGGGCGCGGGCCCAGGCGGCCGTAGGTTTGCCGCAGCAGCGTCAGGTTGCCCACGAGTTCCTCTCGAACATTCCGTCCTCCCACACCTGCCTGCTGTCGGAGACTTCGCGTGTTCGCATGACGGCCGATCTTAACAGTGATAGGTCACCGATGCTCGGCTTCGACCTGACGGAACTGGATGGGAAGCACTATTCCAGCAGCGTGCTCGAGGGCGGCTCCGCAGAGCAAGCCGGCTTGTTGCGCGGCGATCGCATCGTGTCCATCGACGGCGTGGAGGTCACTGAGAGCAGCCGCCTGGACTGGCGGACGGACGATGCGTACCTTCCCGACCCACCGCACAGATTCTGCCTCTGCCAAGAGGGCGAAGTCGTTCACTTAAAGATCGAACGCCGACCCGGCGTGTACCTGGACCTTGATGTCGAGTGTCAACTCTACTCGTCTTTTGAAGCAAGCAGGGCGAGTGCACGCATCATCGAGCGAGATGGAAAGAGAATCGGTTATCTTCACCTGTGGTTGATCTATCTGACCGGGGTGGACACGTTGCTCAAGGACAGGTTGGAGGGGAGTTTCGCGGACTGCGACGCGTTGGTCCTGGACCTGCGCGGCCGGGGCGGAAGCGGTTTTATGGTACCCCGGTTACTTGACATTCTGGACGGCACCAGCTCGTCGTGGATTGGCCCCGTGGTCGGACTTACGGATCGCGGGTCACGCAGCGCCAAGGACGTGATCGCCTATGAGTTTCGCAATCGCAATATCGGCCGGCTCGTGGGGCAGACAACTGCGGGAGCTGTCATCCCCGTGACCCTCGAAGACGTCGGGCACGAAACCCATCTGATGTTTCCCTCCTTTAAGCTGTCCGATCACACCGATCGTCTCGAGTTTGCCGGAGTCCCGCCGCACGTAGTGGTCGAACAGGCTTTGGCCTACACCGCCGGAGAGGATCCGATCCTGGAGGCGGGTTTGCGCGAGGCGGTCAGGCTGGCCGAGTTGAAAGCACAATCGAACCCTTCCAGCGTCGCCGAAGTGACCGTCCCACGTCTGCTTACGAGAATGGTCAACGCCGTCGGTGGTGAGGAGGCACTTCTGGCGCATTCGTCGCGTACGCTGGTTGGCACCATCAAGGTGGGAGACATGGGTGAAGGAACTCTCACCTCGCTGGCAGCCGCGCCGGACTACCTGCTAACCACCGTGGAGATGGGCGGCGTCGGTACTCAGAAGTACGGGTTTGACGGCAGGACCGGATGGCGCGACGGCCTGATGGGTCAAGCAACGCTGGTCAAGGGCGACGAACTCGTGAGGATGCGTAACCGAGCGGACTTCTACGGCCTACTGAACTACAAGAAGAACTACCCGACGATCAAGCTCCTCGAAGATACCGATTTCGCCGGCAAGCGCTGCTACACGCTTGAGCTCACGGATGCGTCGGGGAGCGTGGAGTTCCTGTATGTCGATCCGCAATCCTATCTTGTCGCCGGCAAAAAAAGCACGCGGGCAACGCCGATGGGGGAGCTGGAGGTTACCAGTGTATATGAGCAGTACAAGGAGTTTGACGGTGTGACGCTTTGCATACGGATGCGTCAAGACGTCGGCGGCATGCAAGAGCAGATCATCACCATCTCTGAGGTATCCCATCGACCGCATCATCCGACGGTGTTTAAGCTCCCCAACAAAATCCAAGAGCTTGTCCGGGCGGAGACGCCTGCCGCCGCCGAACTGCTCGAGAAGATGATAGACGCTCTGGGCGGCGAGGAGGCTCTTCGAAAACACGCGACACGAACCGACATCGGAGTCTTGAGAATCGGTAATATGATGGAGGGCACGTTCACCGCCCACAGCGCAGCGCCGGACTACTCCTCCTCTACCGTTGAACTGACGGGAATGGGAGTGCACCGCGAAGGCTTCAACGGTGAGGTTGCCTGGCGCGACAGCCCGCAGAGCGGCGCCCAGATATTGGAGGGACCGGAATCGACCAAGATGCGTAACCGCGCGGATTTCTTCGGAGTGCTGAACTACGAGGAGAACTACACGTTGGAAGTGAGCCTCGGTCATACATCGTTCGCCGGCCGAGAGTGCATAGAACTCAAGCTCACCGATGCCTCGGGCAGTGTCGAGAACGTGTACATAGACCCTCAGACGTACCTGGCCGCGGGTTCGATAGCTACGGAAAAGGGACCGATGGGGGAGATCGAGGTTACGAGCGTCATCGAGGAGTACGGTACCTTCGACGGCATGAAGACTCCGATCCGGATAAAGAACGATATCGGAGGAATGATGGAGCAGACGCTCACGATTGCCAACGTGTCCTTCGACCCCATCCCCGAAGGGACGTTTGACTTGCCGGACAGTATTCGCAAACTCCTGGACGAGCAAAAGAGTGAAGGCGGGTGATCACAACTTGCTCGGCACACCCGTGCTTGACGCGTTGGGTGCGGCGCAGCGTGACTCCCCTCGAACGTCGGGACTGTAGCACCAGAGATGTTTCGGTACGGTCTGCGAGAAGAAGACTCCTGTGCCTGTGCGTACAACCTCAATAGTGATCAATCTGCCGACGAAACCTCGCTCCTCCATGACGGTCCAACGTAGCGCCCGCGTAGCACGGCGCCAGATAACCATTCGGAGGAATCGCGCCGTTCTCGTAAGCATCTTATCCACAACGTCTTAGAGCGATCATTCTAGGACGTACGCCTCAGAGCGGCTGTCAGCGAAGAAGAAGGTCGGTTTGCTGGGCGCGTGCCACCCGCGCAGCCTTATCAGGGTTGGCGCGTCATCCGCATTTTGGCAGCACGAAGTCGAACAAAACCTAAGAGGTTGCGTGGGGGCAGTCTGAGGCCCAGGGCTGACTGGCCGGGTTGGCTGCGGATGTGTCGCCAGCGTGCGACTACTGCAGCAACGGCGAAAAGCCAATGGGATGACGGGGATCGGGCGTGAGCGTCGTGGGCGCGGATGATCGCAAGGGCTGCCCTCGCCTCACCTGGTATCACCAAGCCAGCAACTCCGCGATCTGCGCCGCCCGTTTGCGGATCGTCCCCATTGAGACACCAAAGAGTGCCTCGAATTCGCTGTTGAGCAGTCCGGGCACGCCGCACGCTTGCCGGCCTCGGTTGGCCACAGCGTAGATGATCCCAGCTGCCAAGCCTTCAGGCCTACCGCCCAGCAGTTTGTTGTCAGCCGTCAGAAAACGCAGCGCCCTTAGGACGCGTTTCTGCGCCGTTGCGTCGGGGTGGTCGGCGAAGAAGCGCTCCAGAAGCTCGCGGCATGCCAGTTCACAATCCTGGTTCGTTACATCCATCATCGGACTCCCATCAGAGTAGTCTACCATTCATCACGGTCGTCTTCCACTGAAGCGCAGGCGGAGATACTGTACGCGATATGGCTGAGCAAGGAGCCTAGCCGAAGGGAATCTCAGAAAGGAAGCGAGGCAGATCAGCCATGCGGAAGAAGAGACCCTGTATCACGACTCTGGACGAAGTACGAATCAAGCGAGACGGCGAGGATGCTGTAATCGAGTACAACGATTCCACCATCTCTACGGTCCACCTGAAAATCGGAGAGAAGATCCGGGACATGACGGATCAACAGATCCTCGATCTTCACAACGAGGTTCTGCGTGCTCAACAGAAGCTCGCGGCTGAGCACGTGTACTTCGCCATCGAAATCCCCGAGGAGCGCCCACAGATCAGGTACTTCGATCGCGGGGATCAGTGGGTGCCTCGAGGCGACGTACTCCGGTGCGTAGTCAGTGACGGCGGCGAAGACGGCGAAGCCACCGTGTATATCGATGATCACGAGCTGTCTCTTCGCGAGTTTGGGCGGCTCCTATGTACGCACGCCGGCTGGGGAATGCGCGTCACGTTCGTTCCCGAAGATGAGTTGTGCGAGGAGCCGACCATTCACGTTCGAGATGTTCCCGACGAGGATTGATGCAGGTTCTGGGACGAGATCGACAGCCATGGCGAAACGAAGGAAAGCGGACCCTCTGATTCAAGCGGTCGAACGCGCTCTCGATCCTGGCCGGTTCGTGTCGTACGGTGCGTCGTGGGAATTCGTGCGGCAATTGGAGGAAGTCAAGAGCGCTCTCGACGGCCTGGTGGAAACGGGCGAGGCCGAACGAGCCGTCCACCTGTACGAGCTGTTCCTCGCAGGCTGCTACGAGAAGGCCGAGGAGATTGACGACTCCGGCGGCACGCTGGGTCAGTTCTTTGCCGAACTCTTCGTCTCCTGGATCAAAGCAAGGCAGAAGGCTGACTGCCGGTCTGAGGAGACGGTCAAGCAGATTCTGCGATGGATGGAGAATGACGATTACGGGTTCTGTTTTGACATCGAGGAAGAGGTAGCCAAGGCTCTCGACCGCGAAGGGGGTCGGCTGTTTCGTCAGCATCTTGAGGATCGATTCGAGCACGCCTTCGCACCATTCGCCACGGAAGAACCCAAGTACATCCACGATTATCCCGCGGCGGTGCACATGGCCGCCCTGGTCCTGAAGCGCAGCTACGTCGGCCGGCGAAATCTCAGTGCCTACCTGACCCTATGCGAGAGGACGCTTCCCAGCTCCAAAGACTGTGAGAACATCGCCGAGATCTTGATCGCGAAGAAACGCCCGGCAGATGCGTTGGGCTGGGTTGAGAAGGGGCAGGCGTTGGAGAATTCGCGGCGGTGGGGAAACCAAGCCGCTTATGGTTTGCCGGCGATCCGGCAGAAGTTGCTGAAGCGGCTGGGCCGCGGTAGTGAGGCGCGTGAACTCGCGTGGTCGACCTTCCGGGAACATCCGTCCCTCTACGGCTATCGCGAACTGATGGAGTACGTTCCCAGAAAGGAAGACCGGCTTTGGCATGAAAAGGCGTTGCAGCACGCGGAACGTCCGCATCTCCCCTGCCTGGCTGCAATGCGCCCGGACGTAGGTGTACCGACCAGCCGGGAAGCACGCCGCCGGGCGAATCGTTCGATCTGACAGTTGACCGTTGCCGTTGAGATAGCGGATCGGAAGTTCCCGCCCGTTGGTCAGCGCATCGTACAGTGGGCCCGGCAGGCTGCGCCGCGGATCGTCCGGCCAGGCCGGAAGGTAGGAGTGGAGAGCCTCCACGTCGGCCAACGTCACATCTGACCAACCACC
>JBARRC010000076.1:0-4970 GCA_049644045.1 Phycisphaerae bacterium | reverse complement strand
AGGTGATACGAAGAAGGAAGAGTAGCGGAGGCAAGAAGGCAAGGAGGCAGAGAGTGCGGGAAGGTAAAACGAACGGAGCTGGGATGGAAGCGCTGGAGAGGGTTAAACGCGAGTTCGGTGATGGTGGTTCGTCGATGAGCGGGGGCGGTTCCCATGGCCAGTGCAATCAAGTCCTTCAGAGACTTGATTGCCTGGCAGAAGGCGATTGAGTTTTGTAAGCAGGTTTACGCGGTCTCCACCGCCTTCCCCGACTCTGAGCGGTTCGGGCTGACGTCGCAAATACGTCGCGCTGTTGTCTCGATTCCGTCGAACATTGCGGAGGGGTACGGCCGGCGTCGCACGAAGGACTACCTGCGTTTTCTGGATGTTGCTCACGGATCGCTCTGTGAAGTTGAAACGCAGCTTGTCCTGTCGTCGGAATTGGGATTTACGAATCCGTCGAGCGTTGGAACGTGCATGGAGCTTGTACACGAAGTTGATCGTATTCTCAACGCGCTCGTTCAAGCCGTGAGACAGAGCGCTACGAGATATTGAAGGAGTACCTTGCTGATAGGATGTTAGGAACTGGGAGGATTGGTGGGCGGCGCCCGGTGATGGCTACGGCGTGAATGCTTGTTACTTCTTTGCCTTCTTGCCTTCTTGCCTCTTTGCTTCTTTGCCTCCCAATGCCTTGGAATTGTAATGATCCTTCAAATCAACAACGACCATCAGCGCTTTCGCAAGATCGTCAAGGGGAGGATCCGGGAAGATCTGCGCAAGTTCCTGACTCGCGGCGAGTTGCTGGGCCGCGAAGGAAAAAAGTACATCAGCATTCCCGTGCGCGGCATCGACCTGCCACGATTTCGCTACGGCGATAACGACGCCGCCGGCGTCGGCAAGGGCGAGGGGAAACCGGGTGACACCGTCGACGGGGAGGGGGGTATGGGCCCGGGCGGCGAGCAAGAGGGGCATCATATCCTGGAAGTCGAGGTCAGTCTGGAGGAACTCGCGGACATCCTCGGCGAAGAACTCCAACTGCCTCGCATCAAACCCAAGGGGAAGCACCGGATCACGGCTGAACGGGACCGCTACAGCGGGATCAGGCAGTCCGGCCCGGAATCGCTACGGCACTTCAAACGGACCTTCCGCCGGGCCCTGCGCCGTCAGATCATGGCGGGCCTGTATAACCCGGACGCTCCGCGGATCATCTTCGAGCGACGCGACAAAATCTATCGAAGCTGGAAGACGGTCCTGCAGCCGCAGTCCAACGCCGTCATCATCTATATGATGGATATCTCCGGTTCGATGGGCGACGAGCAGAAGGAGCTCGTGCGCCTTGAAGCCTTCTGGATCGACGCGTGGCTGCGCAGGAACTATCAGGGCATCGAAAGCCGCTATATCGTTCACGACGTGCGCGCTGGAGAGGTTGACCGCGAAACATTCTTCCGTATCCGCGAGGACGGTGGGACGCGGATCAGCAGCGCGTTTCGCCTGGCGCGCGAGGTGATCGAGAGCCATTACGCTCCCATCGAGTGGAATATTTACCTGTTCCACTTCTCCGACGGCGACAACAGCAGCGAGTCGGACAGCCGAGAGTGTTGCGCGCTGCTGCGCGAGCACCTGCTCCCCGGCCTGAACATGTTCGGCTATTGCCAGGTGGCCAGCGCCTACGGCAGCGGCAATTTCATCAACGTGGTCCACGAGCACCTCGACGATCACGAGGCGGTCATCACGAGCCGGGTCAACACGAAGGACGACATTTACGACAGCATCAAGACCTTCTTCTCGCAGGGAAGGTAGGATGGTTTTGCACCATGAATCCGCGTGTTCCGAAGGAGATCATCGAACAAGCCGAGATCATCGCCGAGTATGCGCGGCGGGAGGAACTCGACTTCTATCCGGTCATCTTCGAAATGCTCGACTCGAAGCAGATATCGCAGGTGGCCGCCTACGGCGGGTTTCCCCAGCGTTATCCCCATTGGCGGTTCGGGATGGAATACGAGAGTCTGCGCAAGCAGCACCGCTATGGCCTCGGCAAGATCTACGAGATGGTGATCAACAATGATCCGTGCTACGCGTACCTGCTCAACGACAACATGTTTGTCGATCACAAGACCGTAATCGCCCACGTCTACGCGCATTGCGACTTCTTCAAGAACAACGTCTGGTTCTCCAAGACGAACCGCAAGATGATCGACGAGATGGCCAACCACGCCACACGCGTCCGTCGCTACACCGAGCAGTTTGGCGTGGAGCGCGTCGAGCAGACGATCGACACCTTCCTTTCGCTCGAGAATCTGATCGATCCTCATTCCGTGTTCATGCGCCGTGATCGGAAAGTCCCGGCGGGCACCGAGCATAAGAAGGATCGGAAGGTGGAGGTAACGCGGTATCCGGCCAAGAGCTACATGGATCGGTACATTAACCCACCGGATCAACTCGCCAGTGACCGGGCCGCCCAGGAGGAGGAAAGGCAGCGTTCGAAGAAGCGATTTCCGGCTAGCCCGGTCCGCGACGTGCTTCTCTTCCTGCTTCAGCACGCTTCACTGGAGGACTGGGAGGCCGACATCCTGTCGATGATCCGTGAAGAGTCCTACTACTTCGCGCCCCAGGCGCAGACCAAGATCATGAACGAGGGGTGGGCAAGCTATTGGCACTCCACGATCATGACGCGCTACATTCTCAGGGACGACGAGCTGATAGACTACTGCGAGCACAACGCCGGAACGTTGGCCACCACCCCGGGGCGTCTGAACCCCTATAAACTGGGCGTCGAGCTGCTCCGCGACGTCGAAAAACGGTGGAATACCGGTCGCTACGGTCCCGAATACGACGCCTGTGACGACATGGCCAAACGACGCGAGTGGGGCAAGAACTTAGAGCCGCAGGGACGCGTCGTGGGACGCGGATCACCCGGCCGCGAGAAGGTTTTCCAGGTGCGCGCCCTGTACAACGACGTGACTTTCCTCGACGAGTTCCTCACGCCTGAGTTCGTCGAGGATCAGAAGCTGTATCACTACCGGTATGATCCCAGCACCGGACGGATGGTCGTGGTCGATCAAGACTTCGACAAAATCAAGAGACAAATACTGTTTATGCTCACCAACCACGCCCAACCCTACATTTACATCATGGACGGCAACTACCGCAACCGCGGTGAGCTGTATCTGGCCCACCGACATACCGGCGCGGATATCGACATCAAATACGCGGTGGAGACGCTCAAACAGTTGCACAAGGCCTGGAAGCGCCCGGTACACCTCAACGCCCGCATCGACGACGAGCCGATTCTGTTCAGCTTTGACGGCGAGCAGTCCAGCCAGCAGAAAATCGACGAGCGCATCGACGAACCGGCGCACGGCTTCTAAAGCACAGACGATTATCCAAACGAGCCTCAGGCATTAGCCGCGCAGGTCCCGTCGGGAGGGGCGCTTGCGTCTTTTGACCGACTGGAAAGTCGGCGTCAATCGTCGAAAACCGGAACCGGCTTCCCGTCCTTGCCCACGGAGACGAACACCACCTCGGCTTGTGTGACCTCGACAAACTGATCGGGATCACTGCGGCGACGGGCGAGGACGCGAATGTCAATCGTGATGGAGGTGTGACCGATGTGCTTTGTCGTTCCGTACAGACTCAGCACGTCGCCCATGTAAACGGGTCTATGAAACTCGACCCCCTTAAACGAGACAGTCACATATTGATGATACGCCTGCCGCATCGCTTCGACATAGGCTGCCTGGTCGATCAGCGATAGGATCACTCCGCCGAAGATCGTCCCATCGGGGTTGGTGTCGCGGGGCATCATCACGACACGGATGGCCGGCTCACTGGTTGGTGGTTTTGGCTGCTGATTCATCGCTTGGCTCGCTCTTCAACGCAGCGCACGCGCGATTAACAGCACGATCGCGCCCACGCCGACGAGAAGGATGAACAGGAGGATCTCCATAAACAAAGGAAACCGAAAGCGGTACAGTCTGGCCAGGTGCCGCAAGTAATGAACTTGCTGCGTGAGTCCGAACTTGCTGGTCCCTGCGGTACGCGTACCGAACTGGATGGACACCTCGACCGGGCGGCTGCATCGACCTTTGACGTAGAGTTCCAACGCGATCTTATAGCCGATCGGGTCCAGCTCTTCGGCCCGTTCCCACGTCGTGCGGTGAAGCGCGAAGAAACCGGACATCGGATCACTCAGCGTGGCGAGCGGTTTGGCGAGTAGCGTGGCGAGGCGGCTTGCGATCCGTCGCCGTAGCGGCCAATCTCCGGCAATGGCGCCTTCTCCGCCATAGCGCGTGGCGATGACGAAATCTCCGTCGCCGGCATCGAGGTGGTCCAACATCGCAGGGATCATCTCGGGTGGATGCTGGAGGTCCGCATCGAGAACGACAAACCGGTCATACCTCGCGTCGCGGAACCCGGCCAACACCGCGCTTGACAGGCCTTGTTCGTCTTGCCGGACGATCAGCCGCACGGGATACTCGGTGCGCAGAGATTCGACGATCGCCTCCGTTCCGTCCTGTGAATCGTCGTCGACGATGATGAGTTCCGCCTCCCGGCCCGCTTGCTTGGTGGCGGCGAACACCCGCTCGACCAGTGGTTTGATGTTGGGCGCCTCCCGAAAAGTGGGCACGACAATCGATACAGCCGATGAAGAAGAAGGCATGAAGTAGATGATAACCGCCGAACGAGCGTGGACAACTCGGTTGCGACCGTTTGACAGGCCGCTGCCCGACCGGTACATACGCGCTCACGAGTGGTAGTGGTAGGGTGGGCATCGCCCACCAATTTGTATTGTCGCAGACGAGGACGGTGGGCAGTGCCCACCCTACTTTTCTCGACCTCCCCTCGATAAGGGGTAGGGTGGGCATCGCCCACCAATTTGTATTGTCGCAGACGAGGACGGTGGGCAGTGCCCACCCTACTTTTCTCGACCTCCCCTTGGTAAGGAGGGGAGTCCCGGCACGGGTTAAGACCCGCGGTTCATTCGGTAGATG
>JBARRC010000075.1:0-1653 GCA_049644045.1 Phycisphaerae bacterium | reverse complement strand
GGGCGTAACCGGTCGCCCGCTACGCCGCGAGAGGCCAATCCACGCACTGCATAGCCGCTTGGTGTGGATAGAGGCGCAGGTTCTCCTGCGTGATGCGGTAGTTCTGGAACTCCTCCCATTGGCCATTCACATAGGTGCTTCGCAGATCGAGCATGGCCTGTGCCCCTTCGACAGTCCAGCGCATCCCTGCTCGCTCCATTCGATCTTTGACCACATAGCGACACGCACCTTCAATCACCCCACTGGCAATCGGGTATCCCGCAGCAAGGTATTCGTCGTAACACATGCGGCTCCGGTTCTTCTCAAGGTAGTTGCAGATCTGACGTAGCTTTTTGGCCTTGGGGCCTCGCAGTCTACCTTTGGTCCCCATTTGCCGGAGTCCTCCTACACAATAGCCGACCTGCCCTCGAAGGATGCCAAGCAAACGTTGACGCACAAAGGCCGACGCCTTGTCACTGCCCTCACGATGGAACAGATACGCCGCTTCCCACAATCGGGGCGTCACATGCAATAGATCCAAGATGTCCACCACATTGTCCAATGGCAGATGTCTCCGCCGATCCTCCCAAAGTGAGGACTGACCGTCCATGACACATACGATGTCCTTTTCACCTGCCGGATTCCGACGCGCCTGTTCCTCCGCCATCCAATGGAACACTTCGTCCTGACCCCGCCGAACATCACCATCGCGTTCAATGCTCAGACTTGACCACACTCGCTTGTGTTGCGCCACCGGCTGATCTTTCCGCTTCTTCTGCGGCTCATCATGAAACAAGGCGGCCACCACCTCTTCCGCCGTACGCACCTTCGGGTCCACCGTGTAGACCGCTCCCACCGTCGCCATCTGCTTCTTGTTGGCTTTTTCACCCTTCTTGCGATGGCTGCCCACTGGCCGTTGATCCGCCGGACGCCGCATGGGAATGCCCTTGTTGTCCGCCGTCACCACCATGATCTTCCCTTCTTCCTCCACCCGAGGCGTCGGACGCGAACTGCGAAACGATTCCACAGTGCGGGCCATCTGCCGGTTCATCCGCTCCAGGCTGTCAACCGACTGGTTGAATCCCAGGATCATCCCCATCGTTTCGTTCACTCGCGAAAAGGCCTGTTCGACACCCAGGACCTGATCCCAATCCTGCAAGACATACGAGAACTCGCTCTGGGGCAGTTGCAGCCTCTGATCCAGCGGGACGAACTCGATCTTTTGGCCTTCCCACGTTCCATACACCGCCCGGTTCAGTTCGTACCTGCCGAAGATCGACTGGTAGACCCGTGTGTGCGGCTCATCCAGACGCTTCAACACCCGGCCGTCGGGCATCGTGAACGTCTCGCCGACGTCACCATCGCCCTGATCGGCGATGAACCGGCCCAAGGCTTGCCGGCCCAGCTCTTGCACACGCGTCCAGATCTCCCGCTCGACGGCGTGGATCGCCCTGCCTTCGCACGCCGCCTCGTGAACATACCGACTCAGCTCCGTGGTCAACTTGTCGAGTTCGTCAAACTTGCGGTCCGTCGCATTCTCTGACAACATGGTTCTGGCCTCCTGCCTGGGAAACATCGTTTCAAACGCACAATGTTCTCCCACAGGAGGCCATCTTCATCAACCACAAACAACATAACCCTCGCCCCTGCAACAGGTTAGAACAAGCGGGCGAC
>JBARRC010000074.1:0-3781 GCA_049644045.1 Phycisphaerae bacterium | reverse complement strand
CGCCTACGCCTCGCTGTGGAATCCGGCCTCCAAGAAGATCGCCGAACTCAGTGGCATTCCCGAGGAGCCGCAGGAGGCGGCGATGTGCCTGGGGTGTCACGCGACGGCGGCCGAGGCGGAGGCGTGGGAAAAGGAAGATAGCTTCTTTCTCGAGGACGGGGTGCAATGCGAGAAATGCCACGGCCCGGGCAGTGAATACACGGCTCGGGAGGTCATGATGGACCGGAACAAGGCCATGATGGCCGGCCTGAAAATGCCCGGCGAGCGGACCTGTATGTTGTGCCATAACGTCAAGGGCTCGCACGTGGCCATTGTGGGCTCGGCGGCGTTTGACGTGATGGCGGGGAAGAAGGCGATCGCCCACCCCATGGCCAACCCGAGGGGGTCTCCCCCATGTCCAAAGGACATGGGCCACCCATCCGTGAGACCCGCCGCCAATACGCCGAAAACAGGTGAGTCTGCCAACACAGGCAAGTGCAAGTACATCGGCGTCATGGCCTGTGCCGGATGCCACCGGGGGCCGATGATGGGCTATCAGTTCAGCAAGTGGCGTTTGAGCAAGCATGCCCGGGCCTACGCCGTGCTAGGCACACCAACCGGTTACCAGATGGCCGCCCGCGCGGGCGCTAAAGGAAACCCGCAAGAAAACCCGCGCTGCGTTCGTTGTCACACAATCGGCGCTGCGTCCGGCAACGACGGCTTTACGGCTGGTTTTACCCCTGCCGATGGAGTGCAGTGCGAAAGCTGTCACGGCGCCGGCAGTGAATTCCGGCCTGAGGCGGTGATGCGCGACCGGCGGGCGTCCCGGCAGGCGGGCCTGAAGCCCGTCACCCGGGAAACGTGCATGAGGTGTCATAACAATGCCCACGGCCGTCCGTTTGATTATGAGGCCGCTGTGAGCATGATCGCCCACCCGACGCACCCAACCGAACAGGTCAAGCAATCCCTGGGTCCTTGCTACAAGACCCCGCTCAATATGGCTCTGTCGCCCGACGGTGCGGAACTGTACGTAGCGTGTGAGGCTTCGGATACGGTTGTTGTAGTGGACGTGGCGGCGCGTAACGTCGTAGCCGAAATCAAAACCGGCGGCCAGCCTACGGACGTGACCTTCAGCCCCGACGGCACCTGTGCCTATGTAACGCATCGACTGGACGACACCCTGGCCGTCATCGACACGCGAACCCGAAGCGTTCTGCGGACGATCCCCGTGGGCGATGAGCCGCACGGCGTGCTTACGGATCCATCGGGCAAGCTCATTTACGTTCTCAACACCTCGTCGGACAGTGTTTCGGTGATCGATGCGGAGATGTTGGAAGAGACGAAGCGGCTGTCGGCCAGCCGCGGCCCGTGGTCACTGGCCATCAGCCCCGACGGCAAGCAGATCGCGGCCACCAACACCCTGTCGCGATTCATTGAATTCCGCACGTCGTCGAAATCCGAGGTGACAATCATTGACACCAATCGGGCCGTCGTCGAGGACCGGATCGTCGTCCCAGGGGCGAATCTGATGCAGGGCATCGCATGGCATCCCAGCGGCGAGTTCGCCCTGATCACCCTGAATCGTACAAAGAACCTGGTGCCCATGACCCGACTGCTACAAGGCTGGACGATCACCAATGGGATGGGCGTGGTCTGGCGTGACGGCCGGGTGGACCAGGTCCTGCTGGACGAGCCGCACCTGTGCTTCCCGGACGCGGCGGACGTAGCCATCAGCCCGAACGGGCGGTATGCCTTCGTGACCAGCAGCGGCTCGGATCGCGTGGCCGTGGTCGATGTCGACAAATTGATTGCGATGCTGGAAAGCGCCTCGCCCTACGAACGGGAGCACGTGTTTCCCAACCACCTGGGCAAGGCCGCTGAATTTGTGGTTAAGCATATTCCGACGAAGAACAGCCCGCGCGGTGTACTTTTCTCACACGATGGGCGGACTGTGTTTGTGGCGAACGCTCTGGACGACTCCGTGACGGTCATCGACGTTGACAAGCTCGACGCGGTGGCCCGGATCGACCTTGGCGGCCCGAAAGAGATCACCAAGGTCCGTTACGGCGAGCGGCTCTTCCATAGCGCCGACATCACGTTCCACCGCCAGTTCTCCTGCCATTCGTGCCATCCGGACGGCCATATTGACGGTTTGACCTATGACATCGAGCCGGATGGGATCGGCGGCAGCCCGGTGGATAACCGCACGCTGCGTGGGATTCTTGACACCGCTCCATTCAAGTGGGAGGGAACGAACCCCAGTTTGCAGCGCCAGTGCGGTCCGCGGCTGGCGGTGTTCTTCACCCGCATTCAGCCCTTTACGCCGGAAGATCTGTCCGCGCTCGACAATTACATCTGCACGATCCCCAGACCGCCGAACCGCTATCGGCCGGTCGGTGGTGAACTCACGCCCGCCCAGCGCCGTGGCAAGATCGTGTTCGAACGGATGATGACGAACGACGGGCGTATCATCCCGGTGGACAACCGATGCGTGACCTGCCACCCTCCGCCGTACTACACGGATCGCACGCGCCGGGACATCGGCACGAAGATGTGGCTGGATTGCGAGTCCGAGTTTGACGTTCCGCACTTAAACAACATCTACGACTCGGCACCGTATCTGCACAACGGCATCTCCGAGACGCTGGAGGAGATTTGGACGAAGTTCAATCCGTATGACCAACACGGAATAAGTAACGATATGACCAAGGATCAGTTGAATGACCTGATTGAGTTCCTCAAGACGCTTTGATGATGTTATGGGAAGGCGGAGAGATGCGCGAGCGACTGCTAAACCCGACGAGGCTGCTGCCTATACCTGCTAGCCCCAGCGGGGCGCCAGATAGTAGCCCAGGGCGTCAGCCCTGGGGACGCGCTATGCAAGATTCATCAATAAAACCAAGTAGTGTTATCATCCTACTTGCTGCGTTTGTCATGACTGTGTCGCCGGTTCTCCGGGCGAACGATCCCGCCGCAACGGATGCAAGGACACCGGTTCGCCAAGTCAAGGCGGGCGGTAGGACGAACGATCCGCCCGGCGATATGCCCTATGTGTACACCGAATGGGAGCAGTTCACGACGAAGGACGGCCTGCCCAACGACCACATTTTCGCGGTCAAGGTTGACGGGGATCGAGTGTGGATCGGAACGGAGGACGGATTGGCCTGTCTGGATAAGAGAACACACAGGATTCAATCGTGGCGTGAAGAAGACGGTCTACCGTGGCGCGTGGTGGCGGCTATCGATGTTCACCCAAAGACGGGTGAGGTGTGGCTCGGGCTGTTCGGCGGCGGACTGGCCCGCTTTAGCGGCGGGCGATTCGATCACTGGCATCAGCTCAACAGCGGGCTGGTCAACGACGTCGTCTATGGGGTGGCCGTGGAACACGACAACATCTGGGCGGCTACCACTGCCGGGGCCAGCAGGTACAACACCATCACCGGAGAATGGTCGATCTTTACTGAGAAGAACGCCCCGATGGAAGAAATCTGGAACTACGGCGTCTGCTACGCCGACGGTCTGGTGTATTTAGGCATTTGGGGTAGTGGAGTGCTGGAGTACGATATTGAAAGGGGGACCTGGAAGGACTATCTCGATCCTGATGGTGAGATGGAGATCGACCTGTACAGGGACGATGGTGTCGTCCACGTCATCACAACCGGCGTGAGCTATGTTGAGAAGATACTGTGGGCGACGACCTACTTTGGTGCGTGTCGGTATGACGGTCGGCACTGGCGAGGGTTTTTCGCCCATGAATGCGGTCTGCCGAGCGACTTCAATAATGCAGTGAAAGGCCGCAGTG
>JBARRC010000073.1:0-23352 GCA_049644045.1 Phycisphaerae bacterium | reverse complement strand
CCCATGATGACCTGTGAGTCGCCCATGCGCGAGGAGCGCGCCATAACGATCTCGTCGCACGCCACCGCGATGATCGAGCCGCCCGAGTGAGCATTCGGATTGACCCAGGCGACCGTCTTGACACCCGTGACGTTCTTGATCAGATCGGCGACGGCGATCGAGCTGGTCACCAGGCCGCCCGGTGTGTCCATGTCGAAGACAATGACCTTTGCGCCTTGTTCTCGCGCGTCCTCGATGCGGCGTTCGAGGCTGGTGGCCATGACATCGGTAATCTCACCCTGGATGGGAAGAATCGCGGCCTTTTCCAGCCGTGGCGACTCGGAGGCGGCGAGTTGGTCCTCCGCGAGCAGGGTGGGGACAGTCCAAGCTGTGATAGCCAGCGCCCACACGACTGGAGCATAGCGTCCAGCCCGACTCGCTGGGTGCGTTGGAGATGTCATGGTCGGCGCCTCACGACAGCGTAAGGACATAACGAGTACCTCGTACGCTCTGTGAAATTGTATGACTTCGCCTGTCTAGCGGCAAGTTGAAACCACGGCTTAGATTATAACCCAAGGCTTTTGGGTCCGTTGCGCGCCACGGGTCAGCTTCGCTGACCCATGCCACCCCTTGGGAAGCTAGATACGTACCCGACTGCCGCATCAATGAGTTTTTGCCGCTACGCCCGGCACGGTTTACACGCCCGAGCGCCACCAGTCGATCGTACGACGCAAGCCGTCCTCGAGTCCGACCTGGGCCTGCCAATTTAGTAGGGCGAGGGCCCGCGTCGTGTCGAGTTTGCGGCGCGGCTGGCCGTCGGGGCGTGTCGTGTCCCAGATGATCCGCCCCTTAAACCCGCACAACCGCGCGATCAGCGCTGCGAGATCAGCAATGGTAATCTCCCGACCCGTACCCAGGTTGATCGGCTCAGAAGCGTTGTGTATGGCCGTCGCTGCGACGATCGCCTCGGCTGCGTCGTCCACGTAGAGAAACTCGCGGCTTGCCTTCCCGCCGCCCCAGCATTCGACGGTGTCGACACCGCTGTCGACCGCCTCGCAGAACTTGCGAATCAGTGCCGGGATCACGTGAGACGTTTCGGGATCGAAGTTATCGCCTGGGCCGTAAAGGTTGACGGGTATCAGATAAACACCGTTGAACCCGTATTGCGCGCGGTAGGCCTCGAGCATCACGCCGAGTGATCTCTTGGCGACACCGTAGGGGGCATTGGTTTCTTCGGGGTAGCCCTCCCAGAGGTTCTCCTCGCGGAATGGCACTTCGCAGTATTTCGGATACGCGCAGACGGTGCCGACCTGGACGAATTTGCCCACACGGCGGCGGCGCGCTTCCTCGATGAGGTGCAAACCCATGGCCAAGTTGGCGTAGAAGAAGCGGCCCGGTTGTTTCTGGTTCGCGCCGATCCCGCCGACCTCGGCCGCCAGATGGATAACGATTTCGGGTCGGGCCTTGTCAAAAAGACGCGTCACAGCATCGCGCCGGGTCAGATCAAACTCGCGTGATCGCGGCACGAAGACATCGGCGACGCCGCGTTCGGCGAGCTTCGCGCAAACCACCCGCCCCAAGAACCCGGCTCCGCCGGTTACGCATACTCGTTTGTCCGAAAAGTATGACATCAGTAAGAAGCCGATCGTAACTCCACTCGAGCCTTCCGTTTATGCCAGAGGCTTTCCCTGGAAACGGTTGTAGCTATTCTATTGGCCTTAGGCCCAATATTCAAAAGCGCCCAGGACGGGGGTGCTCCATCGGCAAACGGCTGAGAGGGATCAATGTTATGACTCCAACGACGGGTATTGAGTCACGATATCAGAGGTGTCTCGCGATGCTTGAACCCCGAAAGCAGGAGCACATCCTGCGCTGGTGGGGCGAACTTGGGCCGGCCGAGCGCGAGCAATTGCTTAGCGATATCGAGTCGATCCCGTGGGACATCCTGGACGGGGTGATCCGGTCACATGTCCTCAAGCGGCCCGAGCGGACTGTGCCCGCGGATCTGACCCCACCGAGGATCCATCCGCAACCACCCGATCCGTCTCAGAAGGCTCGCTATGAGGAGGCTGTTCGCACCGGCCGGGCGTTGCTTCGAGCCGGCAAGGTGGCGGCCTTTACCGTGGCTGGCGGGCAGGGGACGCGGTTGGGATTCGACGGGCCAAAAGGTGCCGTTGTGGTGACCCCCGCCGGTGACAAGACGTTGTTTGAGCTTTTCGCGGAGGCGATCAAGGCCGCCCGGCGTCGTTATGGCACGCCGATCCCCTGGTACATCATGACCAGCCCGGCTAACCACGAGCAGACCATTGACTTCCTGAAGGTGTGCGGTTTCTTCGGACTGCCCCAACATGATGTGGTTCTTTTCGCCCAGGGGATGCTGCCGGCGTTCGATTTTCAAGGTCGTCTACTGATGGAAGCCAAGCACCGCCTCGCCCTGGCACCCGACGGCCACGGTGGGTCGCTCAAAGCCTTGGTCAAAAGCGGTGCGCTCAGCGACATGAAAGAACGCGGTGTAGAGATCATCTCCTATTTCCAGGTTGACAACCCGCTGGTCAAACCGTTCGACCCATTGTTCATTGGGCTGCACGCCGAAACCGGCTCAGAGATGTCCACGAAGGTGACGCCGAAAGCGGACGACCTCGAGCGTGTCGGCAACCTGTGCATTTGTCAGGGGAAGACCATGGTGATCGAGTACTCCGACTTTCCCGACAAGTTTGCCCACGCCAGGAATCCGGATGGCAGCCGCAGATTCGACGCGGGCAACCTGGCCATCCATGCTTTGGATGTCAACTTCGTCGATCGTGTTGTGGGCCAATCCTTCCAGATGCCCTTCCAACGAGCGGAAAAGGCCGTAGCCTATGTCGACGAAACCGGGTTGCTGCAAACGCCAGCTACCCCCAATGCTGTCAAACTCGAAACGTTCATTTTCGACGCCCTGCTGCTGGCGAAAAACCCGCTGGTACTCCAAGTGGACCGCACGGAGGAGTTTTCGCCCGCAAAGAATGCTACCGGCGTCGATTCCCTCGAATCGTCGAAACGCGATCAGACCACCCGAGCGTGCCGCTGGCTGGAAGCAGCCGGGGTGGTGATTCCTCGCAAGGACAACGGTCAACCTGATGTCAGCATTGCGATATCACCGTCTTTCGCCCTTGACGCTGAAGATGTCAGGGCCAAGGCAGACAGGCTGCCGACACTCAAATCTGGTGACGCGGTATACGTCGAGTAGCGCAAGGTGCCCCATTCTTCGCGCAGCGAAGGGCGGGGAATGAGCCATCCATCCACTACCCATTGCGATTTACGTTCGTGCGGAAAGCACCGCGTTCACAGGCAACCGTGAAAGCCTCGACCGTTGTTTTGAACAGCTCCCATGCGTTTCGGATGCGATCGGCTTCAGCCGGCTCGATCTTGCCGTCGTCCTCGATCGATTTGGTGACCGTGAGTAGGAGCTGGCTGAACTCCTTGACGAGGCGCTGGGTGTTGACGAGAAGCTCGGTGCTCACATTGGACGGTGGCTCGGACGGGTTGGGGACAAGAAACCCCCCGGCTTCGTGGCACAGCCAGTTCACGACTTCACGGTCGCCCGTAATGCGAACGATGTCCGCGACCCGATCGAGAGGGTTGCGGGCGCCGCCCGCGTCAGGATCGTCGGGGTCCCACTCCTGACACCATTTGTAGATCAGCGCGGACGACAGCCGCAGCTCAGCCGCAAGCGCCTTGACACCGACGGTATCAGCCGCCCGTCTGAGAACTTCATCAGAACGCATGAGCAACTCCTCACCGGCGCGGTTCAGCAACCCCATCCGTTATACTACCGCCCGTCGCGGCCGGTATCCATGGTCAGGCGGGGTCCAAGTGCCGAGTGCACACGAATGGGTGGCACACCCAAGCCGAAGGCGCCGGCATGTTTGCCACCACGAGCAGCCGCACGCCGGCGCTGCGCTCGGCCATGCCACAGATCCTCTTACGTAACAGGTTTGTAGGGCCCGAGGAACTTTGGGCCGTTGAAGTGAATCATGTGGTCCGGGTGCTCGGCTATCCAGACTTCGGTTTCCCATGCAATGTCACCGACGTATCTGCGAAAAGTCCTTACATTAAGGAATGCCGTGACATAGACGCGTTTTGCGGGGCACTTTCTGAGCATTCCTTCCATTTCCCGGTGACGCTTTGGGTCGACCGGCCCATGAGTTGTCACTGCCTCGATTAGGAAAAGCCAGTTACGGGCTTTCCAGTGGAGCACAACGTCCGGTAGCTTGTCGTGCTGCGTAATGGGAATGTTGAGTTTGGCAAGTTCCTGCGTTTCGCAAAGGACGTGTTTGAGGGCGGTATCGCCGACGTAGAGCACGGTCGCACCCGGGGCGAAGCGTGGCCCGAGCTCCCTGATAACGGCAACTTGAAGCTCGTTGTGTTTGCCAGGCGACAGGTAAACAGGGGAGCGCCCGGGCATTTTGAGTGGCACACGGTGCTTCGCACGGCTGCCCTGGTACGCCGCCTGGAGTGAGCCGAATCGCTTGATGAAATCAGCAACAGCGTCATCAAACCTGGCTGTTCCGTAGAGCCGCAGGACCGCCGCGATGTCGTCGGTCAGGGCATACACGGTCTTGCCGCTGTTGGTGGGGCGAGTGGGGTCGTCAGGATTGCGGTATACGATGTGCGCTTGCTCAAATTGATGGATTGTCTGCCGGCGGATGGTTTCACGAGAGTTGGCGGCGTAGTCTTTGCTGTACTTCTCGCGCATGAAGCCCATGATGTCCCAGATTCGTAAAAGGGACTGCTGCGTGTTCCTCCATGAGCCTTTGGGAGCGACATTCGCGAGGGCAAGTAGCGTGAGGGCGGAGCGTTCATTTCTTTGTTTTGGTGGCAATCCAAGTGAGGCTAGGATTCCCGTAGCTTCGTCGACTCTACTCACGAGGAAAGCTCCGTTAGGTATCGGTGGAGGTTTCCGTTTATTCCCAGTTCGTCAAGCACGATGCCTTCGGTTTTTGCAGCGATAAACTGTCGCAGGTGTTTAATCCGCCGGCCGATTCGAGCGACGGTTTTGAGGTTTGGGAAGTTCATCGTGCGGAGCTCGGTGGCGTTCACTTGGGTGTTGCCGCTCAGCATCCGAAAGTAGCGGTCTAGCAATGCCGAATTAAAGAGGGCGGCAAGGCCGAAAGTCTCATCGTCGGTTAATTCGCGTTTGCTGTGATAGACGTAGTTGAGGTGGTTCTCCAGTGCCACGTACGGCCCGAACTCAGTGGGTTTGAGCAAGCAACTTGCTGTGAGCCGGCGCCGTTCTTCCTTTGCACTAAACCGACGTAGGAGAACGTAGTTCCTCGTGGGGAGGAGTAGGCGTCGAGTGAGTGATTTGGAACAAACCTCGAAAGCGGTTGGTTTATCGTTCTTGTGCACAGGCCAGACGGTCTTAAACGGTCGAACGTTATGGACAGAGAGGAGGGGAGCGGTGTTCTTGCCGTTGTGCGAGTGGCAGAGAAACTCCGTCGCTCGAAACATTACCACAGGACCGGTGGAGACGCGGAGGCCATGCTCGATAAACCGCTGCGGCCAGGATTCGACGAGTTCCATGATGCGAGTGTCTTCGGAGCTCTCTGGAATCCGGATGACCATGTTGCCGCATGTATCGTCGATGATCTTGGTTGTGGGCATTTGACGGTTAGCTAGCTTTGGGGGAAGGTCACATCCGAAGCTCGTGCTTATTGTGATGGTCAGCGGCGGGTTTGCTGACCGTTGGCTGTGTGTGATGACGCTTTCCTGGAGAACGTTCGCACCGGGAAACGTGTCCTTGCGCGATTCGAATAGGTGGATGTGGCGAAGCGACATCCGTTTGAAGAACCACCGTCTGAAGCTGCGAAAGTAGAGGCCGCTGCAAAAGCTTCGCGGCGTGATGGCGACCAGTTCGCCCCCCGGGTGGAGCATTTCCGCCGAAAGTGCCATGAAAAGGGCGTAGATGTTTGGTTGTCCATGGACGATGTGCTCCATCAGTCGGGCGTACTCAGAGCTCTTTTGAATCTTGAAGTAAGGGGGGTTCATGATGACGGCGTCGACTCGGTCGACCGGGGAGGACAAGTCGAAAAGCATCTGCTGCTGAAAGGCCTGCGGGTTCGATAGAATGAAATCACCCTCCCGAATCTCGTAGGTCAGGTGGTGGTTTGCTGCCTTGAGCACCGAGCGGCAACGCTTCATGTTGTCGTCGAGGAGTGGGACGATGCCCCGGTCAGTTTCGTAGAGCAGAAGCTGAACATTCCGCGGTGAGCGAAGGCGTAGGATGCGTTCGCAGACAGCCACCGCTAGCGTTCCTGTACCAGCTCCAGGGTCGAGCACCCTGAAGCGTTTTGGAACCGTAGAAAACAACCCAGCCATGAACCTGGCGACGGCGTGTGGGGTGAAAAACTGTCCTCGTTGCTTACGTTCGTCAGGCGACGCGCTTGCTTCATACCGTTGCTGGAGTTCGGAGGCAAAGTCCAGTAATGGGGTGCTGTCTAGCTCGGATTTGTAGGTTCTATTGGTCATGATTCCGATCGCGATACTACATCTGTGAGTCGCATGCGTACAATTGTATCACTCATGCACATGGCTCGTTACCTGGTGTAATCAACGGTCAGTAATCGGTTATACTACCGACTATCGTGGCTGGTATCCATGACCGAGCGGGATGTGAATGCCAATTGCCTGCGGAACACGTACAAACCAAACGGGAAATCGTCGAGTTGCTCAGCGCCGCCGGGGTGCACCCCCGAAAGAGGCTCGGGCAGCATTTCCTGATCGACGGTAATCTGATGCGCCGTCTGGTGGCCTGCGCCGAGCTGGACCCTATGGACCTCGTTGTGGAGGTCGGCGCGGGAACGGGTGGGTTGACCGACCTGATCGCGGGCCGGGTCCACAAGCTCCTCTGCATCGAGATGGATCGCAGTCTGTTCGCGATTCTGGAAGACCGGTTCCGCGAGGCCACCGGCGTGACGCTGATCCAGGGTGACATCCTTGAAAGTAAGCATCGACTCAACCCGGAGGTGGCCCGAGCGATACGCAGCCATGACGTTGTGGGATCGACTTTCAGTCGGTCAGCATCCGGCGGCGGATCGGCCGGCTGCGTGAAGCTCGTTGCGAACCTGCCCTATCAGGTGGTTACGCCTCTGGTGATGAACCTGCTCGTGGATTATCCCGAAGTTCGCCGGCTATGTTTTACCGTCCAAGCCGAAGTCGGTGAGCGAATCACGGCCGGTCACGGCTGCAAGGCGTATGGGCCGCTGAGCATCGTCTCACAAGCCCTCTGCGAAATCCGGACGGTGGCCAGGATTCCACCGGAAGCATTTTGGCCACGCCCATCGGTCGCGTCGGTGATGATCCGTATGGATGTCGGCGTGGCGCCGTTCGCGGATCGCGACGAGCTGCGCCGCTTCGTCACACTGGTGCGCGGCACCTTCGACCACCGCCGCAAGACGCTGCGCTCCGCACTGGGGTATGTGATTGATGAGGATCAGCGCAACCGCGTGTGCCAGCAGTTCGACCCGACGCGCCGGCCGGAATCATTCAGCGTGGACGAATGGGTCGACCTCTACAAAGCCACGCGAGACTGATCGGCGATGGTATGTAGAATACCCGAAGTGGATCACGGATCGCCCCGCTGGGGCTTACACCCCAGCGGCCGATCCCTTTCCCCAGGGCCGCCGCCCTGGACTATTGTCTTTTTGACAAAGGAATCACGTGAAGCAAGCGCAGATAGGTATCATCGGGGGCACCGGGTTTGGTGACGTACTCTTGGAAGAGGCAAGCGGTGAGGTGGTGGCTGTGGACACGCCGTTCGGCGCGCCGAGCAGCAAGCCCATCCTGGCGAACTGGGAAGGTGTGGAGGTCGCTTCTATCTCGCGTCACGGCCCCGGGCATCGCTTGAACCCATCGAAGGTCCCCTATCGGGCCAACATCTGGGCGATGAAGGAGCTCGGTGTATCCGCGATCGTCGCCAGCGGGGCGACGGGTAGCCTTCGCGAGGATATCGAACCGGGGCATCTCGTATTGTGCGATCAGGTGATCGACAAGACTTTCCTTCGCGAGAGCACGTTCTTCGATGAGGGACTGGCTGTCCACGTGGAATTGGCCGATCCTTTTTGCCCACAGCTTAGAACCTTGCTTGCCAAAGCCGGCGAGCGCGTCAACGCGATCGTGCACCACGCGGGCACGTACGTCTGCATGGAGGGGCCGCAGTTCTCAACACGTGCAGAGTCCAACATGCATCGGCAATGGGGTGGCGATCTGATCGGCATGACGTGTATGCCGGAGGCCAAGCTCGCCCGTGAGGCTGAAATCTGCTATGCCCTGGTGGCACTCCCGACCGACTACGACTGTTGGCGTCCGCACGACCCTTGTGGGACCGACTTTCCAGTCGGTCTTCCCCAGGACCGGACGGCTGTTCGACAGGCTGGAAAGCCTGTCCCACAGGCTGGAAAGCCTGCCCCACAGGACCTGTTGAAGGAAATCCTCGCCAACCTGAACCGCGCTACCGAAAACGCGATCGCGCTGATTCACGAGGCGTTGAAGTTGATGGAAGGCCCCCTACCACCCTGCCGGTGCCGTGAGGCCCTGAAGCTGGCGATCTGGTCGGATAAAACGCGGATCGATACAGCCGTGCGGCAACGGCTTGACCCACTCATCGGCCGCTACATGACCGATGATAAGAATAGTACCCCTTAGCTCTGTTATTGCTATGAGGATGTATCGCTGACCGCCGGAAGCCCCACGTCAGCCGCCGAGCGAAGCGAGATAGGCCTCAAGGTCGACGATTTCCTGGTCGGTGAGGTCTGAGCTCGGATGGGACGCACCACCGCGTAGGAACTCATCGAGAGACTCAGCGCTGGCACCGACGAGTCCGGTCGCGCCCGGGAGGCATCCGCCACTGGCATCCGCACAATGGCAGCCCGCGCAGGATGCGTACAACGGCTCTCCGGCGGCGGGGTCACCGGTAAGATCGTCGAACGAAACGCCGCCTCCGTCTTCGTCGTCGCCGTTACCGTCGTCGGTGTCGCCGTCATCCTCCCCCTCATCCGACGGTGGCGCGCCGTCTTCGTCCAAGGCATCAGCCACGTTGTTCGCGGCGTCGGTGAGGAGGAGATCGAGGTACGTCCGGCCCAGAGCACTGGCGGACTGATACAACAGCTCGTTGAGATTCGTGCCGCATCCGGCCAGCCCCACAAGCAACGGGACAAGAAACGGGGACACCAGCCCCAGGAGGTATCCGCGCGGGCTGAAGCCCGCGGCTCGCTTCGGGAGGTATCCGCGCAGGCTGAAGCCTGCGGCTCGTTTCGATTGTTCAGTCGAAGACCAAGTTCTTCCTAGCATGTTACCAGCTCTCTTAAAGCATACTCATCCCGCACCTATCGGCGCGAGAGGTCACTATGGAGTCGTGCCCTGGTACGACGGCTTGAGAAGCATCCCCGTACCGAAGTGCGGATCGTGACAGACGGTACAGCGCTCCACGCCCTCCCCGCTGTGGGCTTCCTCGCTTAGATCCTCGGGTTCGTCATGGCACTCGACGCACAGGTCGTACACCGGCCCTTTCAGTAGATGGGGGTGCTCACTGCGATGCGCTAAATGGCACTCACCGCATTCGCCCGCCGCGACGGGGCCGTGGCCGACCTCATCGGTGAAGTAGCGGGCATGACAGGCACCGCAGGATTCCTCGAGATCCTCCAGCACGGCCATGCGATCCGTTGCATCATGGCACCCACGGCAATTGCGCTGAACGAACGGCTGGTGCAGCGATGTGAATCCGCGCTCGGGCAGCACCAGCACCGGCGATTTGTAGGGCGCCGGCACGGGCGCCTCGGCGACACGCCCGATCTCCGCTTCACCGGGAACCTCGAAAAACCAGTGCTTGAACTGCTCGCGCGCACCCTGCGAGCAACCCAGCACGAGAAACCAGCACAACACAATGCCGCAGATGAGCTTACGCATGGTGGTCCTCGGGTCGACCGCGCCAACTCCCCGCCGGTTGGTCCACTCAGCAGCCTCCACAATACACGCTGGCTCTGAAAGATCAATACTCTGATTCAGAAAATCGTGGGTGCATCCCAAAACGGGCGGCAATTCCAGCAAGTGTGGCACGGTCTGGCGAAGCCAGGCCGTGGTGGTTCGGAACGCACGGCCTAACAAGTTAGACCGTGCCACCCCAAATGGGATGCACCCGAAAATCGTTCACCCGCAATTTTCTTGTTGCCAACTGGGCCGTAATCGTCTATATGAAAAGTTGCGGTCTGGCCGTGGGCCGGGGAGTCGATGACCCCCCAGCTCCTGCGACGGGCGAGACCGGCGGTGGACGAGTGGTATTTGCGGAAAGGTGTGCGATGGGCGTGGTCAGCACCTTACGCTGGGCGGTGGTTTACTACACAATCTTGGCGGCGCTGTTCGGATGGCTGGCTGTGCCAACAGCGATGGCATCCGAGGAGGATGGTGAGACCTCAACATCGCCTCCGCCGAAGTACCTGAGCCTCGACCATCTCGACGCCTATCTCGAATTCAAGGGTGAGTTCGCCTACACCAAGGTGGAGTCGTCCGTTCGTCAGGGCTTTGACCGAAACCGCACGCAGCGCAATCGCGACTGGGGTTTCGAGGAAAGAATCGGCCTACAATTCGGCGGTACGATCCTGGAGCCGGATTTCATCACGTTCAGCGGTGACCTCAGCTTTGCACTGACCCAGGACCGTTTCGAAGAGGACACCGACTTCTACGATCACACCGATGAAGACAACGGATACCTCGTGCAGTTCGACCTGCGGGCCAACTTCTTTGCGGGAAAGGCGTTCTCCGGTTCGGTCTACGGCCTTCGGCAAGAGGATCGGATCAACCGCCGGTTTCAGCCAACGCTAAATCAGCGGCGAACAGGGTTCGGCACCAATTGGGTCTTCAGCCACGACAAGGTGCCGATGGAGCTCTCCTACGACTACCTCGAGACGGACCGCACCGGCAACGCCGATTACAGCGACGATGAGCACTACACCGAAAGCACGCTGCGCTACGCCGTCGATTGGCTGATTGCCGATCACCACCGGTTCAAATTCTCCTACGAACATGCGGAGACGAAACAGGAGTATCAGGGGCTATACGAGCCGTTTGAAACGACGCGGGACCTGTTCAACATCGAGCACCAGCTCGAATTCGGCGACGAGCATCAGCACACCTTGCGAACACTGGCCCACTGGCAGGAGGAAAGCGGCGATTTCGCTCGCGACTTGTTCGAGATCGGCCCCCAACTGACCCTCAAGCACAGCGACAACCTGCGAACGCTCTACGAATACCAGTTCAATCGTGAGCGTTACGAGGGGCTGGATATCGAGACGCACCGGGCTGATTTCCAACTGATCCACCAGATGTACAGTAACCTGACCACCACGGTGGACGTGTTCGGCCTGTATGAGGACGTCGAGGACGACATCAACACCACCCAATACGGGGCCTCGGTCGACTGGCAGTACAACCGCCGGAACCGTTTTGGCCACTTGTATGCGAACCTTGCTCTGGCCTACGACACGGAAGAGGTGGACGGTGACAATGGCCGGCGGATCATTCTCGACGAGGCGCACGCCTTTCGCGATCCGATCGCCATCATTCTGCGGAATCGCAACGTGATTCCCACCAGCGTTGTGGTGACCGACACTACCAACCGCCGCATCTACCGGATTGGTGTGGATTACGCCATGCTCCAGCAGGGCAACGTGACGCGCATCGGTCGCGTTCGCACCGGACAGATTGCCGACGGGGACACTGTGCTGGTCGATTACCAGATACGTACTCCTACGGACGGCCGGCTCGACACAATCCGGGTGGACTTCAGTCTGGAACAGCGGTTCACCAACGGCCTGACGCCCTACTATCGCCTTTCGTATCGTAATCAGGAAGACGACACCTCCGAGGGTTTCTTGCGCCGGGCGGACCGCACCAATCACCATCGTTTGGGCGTCAACTACGAGGCGAAACGCTACTCGCTCAGCGCCGAGTTCGAAATCTTTGACGACACGGTCGATCCCTACGACGCCTTCCATATCAACGGGCTGTTGCACATGCTTCAAGGCCAGGATCACACGCTCGACGCCTCAGCCCGCTTGTCTCGGCTCTTTTTCGAGGGCGGCGTCGACGACCGCAATGTGACCATGCTGGACGTGGAGTTGGATCACCGCTGCCGGCTGGCCGATTCGCTGTCCACGGTCGGGCGCGTTGCGTATCGGTTGGAAGAGGATTCGATCGACGGTACCACGCATGCCTGGGACGTTACAGCCGGCTTGGAGTACGCGATGGGCGATCTTTCGGGTGAGCTGACGTTCGAGTACGACCGGCTCGATCTGCCCCATTCCGAAGAGGATAACTACGGCGTGTACCTGAGGTTGCGCAGGGAGCTGCCCGATGTGCTGGGTCGCAGGTAAGAGCGGGTGCATCCCGTTTGGGGTGGCATGGGCAAACTTGTTTGCCCGTGCATGGGACCGGCAGACGCACGGGCAAGCTCTCGCTTGCCCATGCCACCCGGATGCACTCCCCGCCGCACCGCCAGACCGCCACCTTTTTCGGGATGCACCCGGTAAGAGCGAACGCTTGACAACCCAAGCGAGCCGCGGGCTTCAGCCCGCGCGGTGCTCCGCGCAGGCTAAAGCCTGCGGCTCGCCAAGACTTGCCTTCAGAAGCACGCAGGCAATCGTCTCAGGTCTGTGTCTGCTTTACCTTGGAGTGATGATCGGCTGCGCTCGACCTCAGGGCGTGCTGTTCCCGGCGATTGATTCGCCGCAGGTTTGGCCGCCGTCGCCGGATCAGCCGCGCATCAAGCTCCTGGGTACGCTTGCAGACAGCCGTGACCTAAAAGCCGCCGAGTCGGGCATGGAGGTGTTCAGGGCGACCCTTCGCGGTTCGCGCCCGCCGATCAAGTTCTCGGGTCCGCACGCGGTAGCGATCCGCTCCCCGGGTGTGCTGGCCGTTGCCGACGGCGCAGGCAGCGGGGTTCACGTGATCGACCTGAACGACCGTACCCACCGCCTGGTCACCGGTTTCGCTGATGAGCGCTTCGCCGCTCCCATCGGTGTCACCTGGGCGGGGCAGCGGCTTTTTGTCGCCGACGCTCAGCGTCATGAGGTGATCGAGTTGGACGCAGGGGGCGGGTTTCATCAGAGATTCGGGGGCGAGGTGCTCAACCGGCCGGTAGGCATCGCCTATGTGGCCGAGCGTAATCAGCTATATGTGGTGGACGGCGGCGCGCACGTTTTGAACGTTTTCGATCTGTCTGGAATGTTGGTCAAGACCGTTGGGCGGCGCGGCAGCGCGCCGGGCGAATTCAATTTCCCAACGCACATCTGCTGCGCCGGGAATCGTCTGCTGGTGGCTGACAGTGGGAGCTTTCGGGTTCAACTGCTGGACCTCGACGGTGCGTGTCTGAAGACCATCGGCCAAAAAGGGGACGGCGCGGGTGATTTCTCGCTGCCGAAAGGTGTCGCTCTTGACAGCGAGGGGCATATCTACGTCGTCGACGCACAGTTTGAGAATGTTCAAATCTTCAACGACGCCGGGCAACTGCTGATGGCGTTCGGTGAAGAGGGCAGCAGGCCCGGCAGGTTCTCATTGCCGGCGGGCCTCGCAATTGATGACCAGGACCGCATCTGGGTGGCGGACTCGGGCAACCGGCGCCTCCAGGTGTTTGCCTATATGAGGACGTCGTCATGACCATGCGACTTAATGGAGCCGCGGGCTTTAGCCCGCCCGGAGGTCCGCGCAGGCTAAAGCCTGCGGCTCGTCCTGGGTGGGCAGTGCCCACCCTACTCTTTGGTGTCCTTGTTGGCGTAGCACTGGCCGATGAATCGGTCGTCAACTCCAAACATGATCTGTCGTTCCAGGGTCCCGGGCCAACCCGGGCCGTCCACGAGAACGAGATTTGCATTTTCTGTCACACCCCGCACAATGCCGCCCCGCAGACACCGCTGTGGAACCGCGAAACCCCCCGAACCCACTACCGGATCTACGAAAGCTCCACGACCGACGCGAGGATCGATCAGCCCTCCGGGCCTTCCAAGATGTGCCTTGCCTGCCATGACGGTTCCATGGCCTTGGGTAACGTACTTTCACGACCGTCTACACACCCCATCGTGATGACTGCTCGGACGATTCCGCCCGGCACAGCCGATCTGACCAATGACCTATCCGACGACCATCCGATCGGCTTCCGCTACGATCGGGCGCTCTCCAACATCGACCGGCAGCTCAGACCCCCGGAAGTTGTAACGCAGGAGATGCCGCTGGGCGTGCACAGCGAACTGCACTGCACGACGTGCCACGATCCGCACAACAACGAACTGGGCGATTTTTTGCGGGTTTCCGATCAGATGTCAGCCATCTGCGTCGCGTGCCATGATATGAACGGGTGGTACCACGCCTCGCACGCGACCAGCAACAAACGCACGACGGGCCGGACGGTCGATCCCGGCGAACGGCTCAAGTACGCCAACGTGCGCGACAACGGCTGTATGAACTGCCACAAGATCCATTCGGCGCCGCAGCGCGAGCGGCTGCTCCGTTTCCGGCGCGAGGAGGACAACTGCCTCAACTGTCACAGCGGGGCAATCGCAAGCTTCAACATCGCCGCCCAGATCGGCAAGCGCTCGGGCCACGACGGGCGATTCCGCATGGGCGTCCATGACCCGGCCGAGAATCCGTTTACCATGCGGCGGCACGTCGAGTGCGTCGACTGCCATAACCCGCACGCCGTCCAACACAACCCCATCGGCAGGATGCGCGGCACCTATGGTCAGACCGTCAAGGGCCCGAACCTCCACGTCTCGGGCGTTAGAATCTCGGGCGGTCTCACCGATGAGGCGGATTTCCTCTATGAGATTTGCTTCAAGTGCCATGGAGATAGCGTCAGCCGACCGCGGTTGCGGACGTCACGGCAGATCAGCCAGACGAACACGCGGCTGGAGTTCCAGCCTTCCAATCCGTCGTTTCATCCCTTGGCAGGGCCCAGGCGAAATCCGGATTCCGTCAGTTTGATCCCACCGCTTCGCAGCGGCAGCATCATCACGTGTACGGATTGCCACAGCAGTGACAGCACCCGCTCAGCCGGCGGATGGGGTGCAAACGGGCCGCACGGCTCCATCTTCGAGCCGTTGCTTGTGCAAAACTATGAAACCGATGACTTCACGACGGAAAGCGCCAACGCCTACGCGTTGTGCTACGGTTGTCACAGCCGCGACAGCATTCTGGGCAATGAGAGCTTTGCGTCGCATCGCCGTCACATCGTCGATTTCCGGACCCCGTGCAGCGTCTGCCATGACGCGCACGGTATCTATCGAGGGCAGGGCAACGCGACGAATCACAGTAACCTGATCAACTTCGATCTCTCCGTCGTCTCGCCCGCCGACACGCCGTCGGGACGCAGGTTGGAGTTCGAGGATACGGGGCGGTTGACGGGCACTTGCACGCTCACCTGCCACGGTCTGACGCACATCAACTTCCCCTACGCCAACACGGCGCGGGGGGGCGTTGCGAAGCACAACCGGTAGCCCGTTACGAGGAGGAACCGACCAGTGAACCGAAACAAAATCGTTGCCGCCGTTACCGCCTTTGCGTTCACCATTGTCGGCGCATGGGCCTGGGGCGGCATCGAAGGCTCAAAGCATGATTTTTCCAACAAGGACTGGTCGGGCGGGGATGCGTGCAGCGCCTGCCACTCGGCCAAAGGCGAACAGCCGACGGCTGCACCCTTGTGGGACGAGAACGCCGACCTGAACCGCACGTTCGGTACGCCCCTGAGCCGGTCAAAGGAAGCCGGTCCCGGAACCACACTGTGTCTGCGCTGTCACGACGGGACCATCGCCAGGGACACCATCACCGGCGAGAAGCGCAAGCGATTCGTCGGCAAGCAGAACCCCGGCCTCTTCAGCGCCGGCCACGACACCAGCGACCATCCCGTTGGAGTCGAGTATCCGCAGTTTGACAAAGGCTATCGGCCTGTGACCTCCGTGATCGCGAAGGGGACCGTGCCGTTGCCCGATGGCAAGGTCGAGTGCATATCCTGCCACGACCCGCACAATATGAGCGGGCTGGATCATATGCTGGTCGCCAGCAACGCCAGAAGCGCGCTGTGTTTGACGTGCCACAGAAAGTAAGAGGGTCCAACAGAACCTGTGGGACCGACTTTCCAGTCGGTCAAGAGACAGGCTGGAAAGCCTGTCCCACATGGATTTTATCACAAGCGCTACACCTCTTCCTTTCAACCTCGTTTGTCCTTGCTACAGCGACGGGCTGTGCGTCGACAGGTGTGACGGCTGATCCGGTGTATTTCCCTCCTCCGCCAAGCTTGCCGCGCGTGGTCCATTTGAAGTCGTTCAACCGTTTGCGAGCCCTGGTTCCGACCCGACGCGGCTTGATGGATATTCTTCGCGGGCGAATGGTTAGCCCCTACGTGGGCACGCCCGCCGGCATCGCGTTTTGCGACGGGCGCCTTTACATCTGCGACACGGAATTCAACGCGGTCCACGTGTGGGATTTGAATGATGGGTCAGCAAGGCGAATCGGCCTGCGCGGTGAGACGGTGCTCGCCAAACCGGTTGCGGTAGCGGTGGATGGCGAAGGAACCCTCTATGTAGCGGACACCGGTCGCCATGAGGTGGTTGCGTATGACGAGGACGGGCGTTCGGTCCGGCGATTTCAGCCTCCCGATCGCAATGGCTATCGCCCTGTGGCTGTTGCCGTGCGAGATGAGAGGCTCTACGTAGCGGACATTGAGGCACACCGCATCGATGTCTTTGCGATAAGCGACGGTGCGCATATCGACAGCTTCGGCGGCGCAGGCAGTGACCTGGGGCGGTTCTACTTTCCGATGGGAGTGGCAACGAATACGCGCGGCGACCTTTTTGTCTCTGATATGATGAATGCCCGCGTGCAGGTCTTCGATCCTCGATATAACCCCGTCCTGAGCATCGGCCGGCCCGGCAACCGCCACGGCGATATAGGCAAGCCAAGGCATCTGGCCGTCGCACCGGACGGTGTAGTTTTCATCGCCGATGTGGAGTTTGCCCACATCCATCTCTTCAACGAAAAGGGACAACTGCTGATGTTGCTTGGTGGCCCCGAAGACAGTCCCGGCGGCACACCGATGCCCGTCGGCGTCGCGGTCGCCGCAAGGCTGCCGGAGAAGCTTGCTTCGCTGGTCCCCGAAGACTTTGAAGCCGCTTATTATCTCTTCGTCACGAACAGCGTGGGCGCCAAACGTATCAGCCTCTTCGCGGTGGGAGAAAAAGGTGTCGGGATGATTTTTTTCGAGACTACAAGACGCTTTGCAGCGCCTGAGCAGACAACCGCGCCCTTTAGATCTGCAAAAGCAATGAAGAAAAAATCATCCTGACAGCTTTTTTCCGCTACGCTGTCTGCATGACGTTGGCTGCGGAACGAAGGTCCGCGACACGGTGGGTCTTCTCCCACGTGAACGCCGCATCCTCCCGGCCAAAGTGGCCGTGGCGCGCGGTCTCGAAGTAGATGGGTCGGCGGAGGTCGAGATAGTCGATGATTTCGGCGGGTTTGAGCGGAAAGACTTCCCGGACGATTTTCTCCAGATGCTCCGGCGACAGCTCACTCGTCGAGAAGGTATCGACCGCGACGCTGACTGGCTCTGGCACGCCGATGGCATAAGCGAGCTGCACCTCACATTGTGTGGCCAATCCCGCCGCGACGATGTTCTTGGCGATGTGACGTGCCATGTAGGTGGCGGACCGATCGACCTTGCTGGGGTCCTTGCCGGAAAACGCGCCGCCCCCGTGCCGGCCGCGGCCGCCATACGTGTCGACGATGACCTTCCGACCGGTCAACCCGGTGTCAGCGTAAGGCCCGCCGTCCACGAAGCGCCCGGTCGGGTTGATATGGATGATGATGTCATCCGACCAGAACTTCGGACACTCATGCTCGATGACCGGGCGAATGACCTCGTCACGAATCCGCCGCCGAGCGGTTTCGCTCATCTGATCGGTCTTTGGATCGAGGGCCTTTTCGGTGTGTTGCGTGGATATCACCACCGTATGGATCCCGATTGGTACCCCCCCCTCATACTTGACTGTGACCTGCGATTTGGCATCGGGCCTGAGCCAGCCGATCCGGCCGGATTGCCGTACGTCGGCCAACTGTTCGACCAGACGGTGGGCGAGCTGGATGGGCAGTGGCATCAGCGATTTGGTCTCATTGCAGGCGAACCCGAACATCAAGCCCTGATCGCCGGCGCCCTGCTCGTGGTCCTTCCCCGGCGTGACGCCCCGGCTGATGTCCTCTGATTGAGGGTGCAGCGTTCGCAGGATCGCACAGCTTTGGTAGTCAAAGCGGATGGCGGGATCGTCGTAGCCGATCTGTCGAATGGTATTGCGAACCGTGTCCTCGGCCCGGCTCAACGCGTCTTTTGCGGCATCGTTGTGGACCGTTACTTCGCCGGCCACCAGGACGAGCCCGGTGGTGACCAGCGTTTCGATGGCGGTCCGCGCGTTGGGGTCGTGTTCGATCAGGCTGTCCAACAGTGCGTCGGAGATTTGGTCAGCCACCTTGTCGGGATGCCCCATGGAAACCGACTCTGATGTGAAAAGCTGCGTTGATCCCGAATCGTATTGCGGCACGGTTAGCCTCCTCAAACGGTTTTGAACGTCGATTCCATCCACGGCATGCTGCCATCTTAAACTCGAACACGATCTTTAGCAACTTCCCCCTATTTCCCGCCTTATCGGCAGGGAAACCTCAGTCAATTATCTCTCTATATGCTCTGCCGAGGCTATATGCTCTGCCGAGAATCCTTTCTCGGCACGCACGGCTGGACCGGGAAGGGATTCTCGGTTCAGCGACTCTCTATTCGTGAAACGCACAAAGCAAACCAAAGCCCATTCTACCCTACGTCACGAGTTCCCGTACGAGCACG
Source organism: Phycisphaerae bacterium (assembly GCA_049644045.1). Classification (GTDB taxonomy): domain Bacteria; phylum Planctomycetota; class Phycisphaerae; order UBA1845; family UBA1845. Next base: position 4,466 of record JBARRC010000073.1, on the reverse strand, counting down.
AAAGCCTCCGCGTGCTTGAAGCCCATCGCGTGGCCGCGGGTGATGCTCAGTGATCGTAGGGCCTCGATGGAACGCTGGTGCGGGGCCGGCTGGATTTGCGATTCATACATCGCGCAAGCCGCGAGCTTCCTGTCGATGAACGGCGTGATGTTGACAAACACATTCGGGATAAACGCGGGTGTGATCGGGGCAGCATACCAGTTGGTTTCGGAGGCGGTCTCGTAGGCGAGGATCCGCGCCGGACGATGATCCCCGGCGGGCCGGCTGCAAACCATGGCCGCCTGAAAGATAAGCTGATGGTCACGGTGGACATCGCCTGCGTGTGGAATGTAGACCGTATCCGGCTTGACGGTCTGGAACACGCCGTCAAGCGCCGCGTTGATATCGGTTCCTGGAATGTCATCCAGGCGTGCAGCCGGCAGGTCCAGGAAGTGTGACCCTGTTACCGCAAGAAACTCGTGTACCCGGCGGGATTCCGTCTGCACGCGCGTAACCTGCTCGGCGCCGAATCGCGACATCTCGCCACGGGTGCAGATCACAATGTGAACGGCATCACCCTCGGCCAGATGTCGCAGCAGGCTACCCCCAACGCCAAGTATCTCGTCGTCCGGATGTGGCGCCACCACCAACACGGTACCCATGGATCAGACTCTACTCGCTAAGTGAGCTGAGCGTTTCGTCAGGCTTCGCCCGGAGGCAATCCCAGAAGACGAACAGGCATAGCGCGAGAAACAGGGCAAGGCCGAGCCAGTTCTCGACCCGCGCCAGCGATTCAGGATTCACACCAGCATCGACCATCCGGCCGCTCATATCGAACCACGGCATGATCTTACCGACCGTTTCCTCTACGCCGCCAACGAGCTTCTCGACTCCCAGAAGCAGGTCGTCCAGAGCAGCCGTGAAGTTGACCAGAACCTCCATGATTGCTCCACCGGCGATTAATCAGGACGCGATCAGTATGCCCTTGTTGCTGCGTGCCTTGGAGAGTTCTTCCTTCTTAGAACTCTTCTTGACCAGATAGGCCACGAAGGCCCCGATCAGAATCGGTGTGTTGATGTACATGGGAAGATACATGCCCAGCCCGAACGCCAGGGCGGATATCCCGATCAGCTCGACCGTAAGTGCGATGACGACACCCACACCGTATAGCAGCCAGGGCACTTGGCCGGTGCCCAGGAAGCTCTCCAACGCGCTTTTCATCATGTTGGCCTGCGGGGCGGGAAGTTCACCGCTGACATACCCGGGCTTGTAGGCCAGGACCATGATCGTCCCGCACACAAACACCGCCGACACAAGCGAGCCGATGATTGCGTTCCAGGCGATCTTTCTGGGGCTGGCCCCGAGCCAGTAGCCGAGCTTGAAGTTTGTGATCAGACCGCCGGCCAGCGACAGGGCGGTGCAGACCACGCCGCCGACGAGCAACGTGGCCAGCATCCCCTCGTCACCCTTCGGAAGGCCCGCCAGCGTCAAAACGACGGCCGTGATGATGATTGTGGTCACCGTCATGCCGGAAATCGGTGTCACCGAGATCATGGCAATCGCCCAAGCGGACACCGTGGTAAACAGGAACGCGATCACCAGAACTAATATGATCGAGACGGTCGTCAGCCAGGCCGGGTTTGGCATGTTGCTCAGGATGCCGTATCGGAAGAACACGATCATGACGGCTATGGCCAGGAGCCCAAGGACCATCATGGTTCCGTAGCCGATGTCTTGGTCGGTTCGATCGAGGGTTACAGCCGCTTCGCCCTTTCTAAACAGGCTTCCCAGCCCCTGACGCAAAGCCGTGACGATCACGCCGGCCATCTTCAGGATGGAGAGGAGCCCAGCCGTGAAAATGGCCCCGATCCCGATGTTCTTCGGAACCTCGCCGAAGATGTCCTTCGCACTGGCCTCACGCGCGTAGACCAAGATCTGACCGGCACCGGTATCCGCCCGGAGCACATAGGCCTGTCTCTTGTCCTGGATGTGCCAACTCTGACCTGCCTCTTTGACGACGATCTTCACGTTCTTCTTGACAAACTCGTGCTCGTTGCGGGCGAACTCCTGGCCGATCTCCGTGCGGATCTCCGGTCTCGCATCGAACTCATCGAGTTTCGCGGCAAAGGCCGCCGCGATCGTGAAGCTCGGCTCGTCGTTTTCGCCCTCGTACACGTCGATGCCGGTCTCTGTCGCCTTCAGCACAAACTTCTGTTGTTCGCCGCTGATCTTCCACTCCTCGCCTGGCTTGGCTGTGGAGATCCTCGCCTCCTCGGTTATGGTCACCTCATTGGTCTGGAACACACCGCACAGTTCCGCACGGAAGCCCTTGAGCCTTTCCGGCAGTTCGCGCGTCAGAGCGGCCTGTCCAAACTCGTCGAGCTTGGCGGCAAACCCCATCGGCACGGCGAAACGCGGCGTTTCCTCAATCGGACCGTGAAGTGCCGCACACGACGAATTGAGCTTCTGCAGATCGTCCAGGTCTAACTGGGCGAGCAACGGTATGATCGCAAAGCACGACAGGAACGAACCCGCGCAGATGATTGACGCGTAGCGCAATCCGATGATATACCCGAGACCGAGGTAATACGCCCCAGCCCCCATCTCGAACACGGCTTTGACCTTGTTTGTCAGCGTGTCGAACAGGTCCGTCCGAAACGCCAGCGTCTCGACGCCTGCTTTCCCGATCGACTCGAGCTTGGCCATGCCTGTGGTGAACGTGTCGCTGAAGAGCTTGAGGCCGGTGGCTGCGAAGGTGTAGACAGCCGACAGGAAGAAGGAGTAAATCAGAATCCACGCCTGGTGTGTGCTGCCGGATGCGCCGGTCACGAGAATCTCGTTGGTGGCCGTTGCCTCGGGGAACGGCAGCTTTCCGTGCATCTCCTTGACGAAGTAGCGTCTGAAAGGGATCAGGAAGATTATGCCCAGGATCGCGCCCAGAAACGGCACAAGCGCAATCTGGAGGAACAGCGACAGGTTGCTCATGTCCAGGTTTTTGTTGAGTTCCAGGAGGTAGATGGCCGGCATGGTGAAACACGTACCGCCGGCCACGTAACCCGACGTCGTGCTGATCGCCAGGACATAGACGTTCTCCAGGATGGAGCTGGCCCGCATCCCCGCCTTCAGCAGAAAGCCCGACAGACCCACGGCCAGAATGGAGATTGGGATGGCCGTCTCGATTCCCTGGCCAGCTTTAAGCGCCAGGAACGTGGCCGCGACCGAGAACACGATGTTCATGATGAGGCCGAAAACGATCGTCCGCGTTGTGATCTCCGGAACGGTCACCCCAGGCGGCACCATCGGCACATAGGTCTCGCCCGGTTTGAGCTCACGATAGGCGTTTTCCGGAAACTTGTGCTGGGTCTGAGACGGATCAGCCATACGGATTCCCTTTCAGCGATACCAGTTTTGAAGACGCCTGCGAGCCAGCCCCCGCACCGCGGACGGATCACAGGCCAAGGATCGTTCAGTATACCACGTCGCGCCACTCCAGAAAAGTCCGACGGCGCAGGCACCAGGCGACCAGGTCCGTGACCATATTTTGTGGCATCGTGTCATTCTGTCGTCCTACTGAGATCGTAGCGGCCTGCGTCCCCGCAGGCCGTTTCCTGCGTCCTCGAAGGCCGTTTTCTCGGGAATGTGCTATTGCGTACGACGGCCGGCGGGGACGCCGGCCGCTACAGAGCGACACGAATTATTCGCATGTGCCACAGAGAATGGCCGCACCCAGGCGACCACAGCACGTGCGCAAAAGTGTTGATTGCTCAGCCCGTGCCTTGGCCATACGATAAGACTACTGTGATGACGCTTCCACCCATTCGATATTTCTCCGGCCTGCGGGTCGCCGGTTTCCCGGCCAGTCTACTCCTGCTGTGCGGTGCGGCCGGCTGTGGCATCGGCTTCGCGTTTGTGCCTCCAACGACCAACGTGTCAACGAGCGACGTGGTAGATGGGAACCGTGACGATTCGGTGACCAGTACGGTGGGAAAGACCTCGGGAGAGCCCAATGACGCGTTCTCACAGGCGATCGTAGCCGTGTTTGATTGGGACGGAATAGCGCGGCTACAGGGGAACATTGCCCAGGCCGGTGATCTGGATGTGTTTCTGCTCGGTGCGTCGTCGCCGGGTGATAAGGTAATCGTGGATGCGGATACGACCGGATCGGCGCTCGACGTCTCCATTGCGATCTTCGATGACCAGCAGCGGCTGGTCTACAACAATGACGACCGCGAGGGATCGGGCGACCGGTTCCTGGATTCCTACATCGAATGGGTCACGCGGCACGCCTCTCGGAGCTGCTACCTGGTCGTGACCCACTCAGCCTTTGCCCAAAGCGTGCGGTCCACGGGCAGTTATGCGATCGATATCCAAGTCACCGGCGGATTCCACGTGCCCGAGCCGGCCGGACAGTTTCTCCTGCTTGACTTCGACGGTGCGGTGGTCGACTCCCCGGCGCTGGGCCCAATGACGCTTGAGCCGTTCAACGC